>JAFWUC010000054.1 GCA_017518705.1 Clostridia bacterium | reverse complement strand
CAGCGAGATGCTGGCGCTGGTGAAGCTCTCGCATCTGGCAAAGCGCCGCGTGACCGGCCTATCCGGCGGCCAACAGCAGCGCGTCGCCATCGCCCGCGCGCTGGTGGCCCGGCCGAAGGTCCTGCTGCTGGACGAGCCTCTGGGCGCGCTGGACCTGAAGCTCAGGCGCGAGATGCAGCTGGAACTCAAGAGCATGCAGCAGCAGCTGGGCATCACCTTCATATACGTCACCCACGACCAGGAGGAGGCGCTCACCATGAGCGACACCATAGTGGTCATGAACCACGGCTCCATCCAGCAGATAGGGGACGGCAAGAGCATTTACGACGAGCCCAGAAACGCCTTCGTCGCCAACTTTATCGGCGACAGCAACATACTCGACGCGGTCATGCTAAAGGACTTCGAGGTCCGGGCGGCGGGTCGCGTGTTCGAGTGCGTGGACGAAGGCTTCGGCGAGAACGTGCCCGTGGACATGGTGGTGCGTCCGGAGGACATCATGCTGGTGGGCACGGACGTGGGCATGCTGACCGGCACTGTAGAAAGTGTGCTGTTTAAGGGCGTGCATTACGAGATGATGATCACCGCGGGCGGCTTCAGGTGGAAGGTGCATTCCACCACCATGTTCCCCGTGGGTTCCGAGGTGGGCATGAGCATCGTGCCCAGCAACATCCACATAATGCGCAAAATGGCGCCTGACGGCGCATCTGCGGAGGCGAGGGCATGAAGCGAAGCTTTTTTTCCGGGCCATACGCGCTGTGGATGATAATGTTCACCATTTTCCCCATAGTGTTCGTGGCGCTGTACGCGTTCCAGGACAACACGGGCGCCTTCACCATAGACAACATCACCCGCTGCTTCGAGGGCACCTACATGAAGGTGCTGTGGCGCAGCGTTAAGCTGGCGCTGGAATGCACGGTGCTGTGCGTGCTGCTGGGCTATCCCTGCGCGTACTTCCTGGCCAGCAAGGATTTTTCCAAGTACAAGACCCTGTTCGTGCTGATCCTGCTGCCCATGTGGATGAACTTCCTGCTCAGGACCTACGCGTCCATGTCCCTGCTGGAAAGGAACGGCATCATAAACGCCGTCGTGACCGCCCTGGGCTTTAACAGGTGGAACATGATCGGCACGGAAGGCGCGGTGCTCTACGGCATGGTTTACAACTACCTGCCCTTCATGGTGCTGCCCATACACACTTCGCTGAAGAAAATGGACCAGCGGGTGATAGAGGCGGCGCAGGACCTGGGTGCGAACCCCGCCAGGGTGTTTCTGAAGGTCACGCTCCCCCTGTCCATGAGCGGCGTGATCAGCGGCATCACCATGGTGTTCATGCCTTCGGTCACCACCTTCGCCATAAGCAAGCTCCTGGGCAGCGGCAACTTCATGCTCATGGGCGACGTGATCGAAAACCAGTACATGGTGGCCAACGACTGGTCCTTCGGCAGCTCCCTGAGCCTGTTCATGACGGTGCTGATACTCATCTCCATCGGCCTTCTCAACCGTCTGGACGCGAATAAGAGCGAAAGGAGCGACAACTGGTGAAGAAGTTTTTCAAAGGCCTGAAAGGCTCCTACCTGGCGCTGATACTGCTGTTTCTGTATTCGCCCATCGCCATAATGATCACCTTTTCGTTCAACGCGGGCAAAAGCCGCTCCAAGTGGGAGGGTTTCTCCTTCAAGTGGTACCAGGAGCTGTTTAAAAACGAGGCGATAATGGAAGCGTTGCGCGTGACGCTGACCGTAGCCGTGATCGCCACCGTCGTGAGCGTGATACTGGGCACATTGGGCGCGATAGGCATCCACGCCTGCAAAAAAGGCTGGGCCACCACGCTGCTGAACTTAAGCTACCTGCCCATGACCATGCCCGACATAGTCACCGGCATTAGCCTTATGATGATGTTCGTGTTCATCAAGCTGGACAGGGGCATGTTCACCATGATACTCGCGCACATCACTTTCGACACGCCCTACGTGCTGTTCTCGGTGCTGCCAAAGCTTAAACAGATGGATCCCAACACTTACGAGGCCGCGCTGGATCTGGGCTGCAAGCCCATGAAGGCCATCACGAAGGTGATAATCCCCGAGATCAGCCCCGGCATCATAACCGGCGGCCTGCTGGCGCTCACCATGTCCCTGGACGACTTCGTGATAAGCTACTTTACCACCGACAAGGCGCAGAACCTGTCCACGCTGATCTACTCGGCGGCAAAGCGCGGCGTTAAACCCGACATGTACGCCCTGTCCACCATAATGTTTATAACAGTGCTCGCACTGCTCATAGTTATAAACAAGCGCACCACTCTCGAAAACATCGGCTGATAAAAGGAGGTAACCCAATGAAGAAACTTTCCCTCGTGCTCATCCTCGCGCTCGTGCTGTGCGCCCTGCCCGTCGCGGCGCATGCCGAAGGCACCCTGACCGTGTACAATTGGTACGACTACATCGACGAATCCGTGCTGGACGACTTTACCGCGGAGACCGGCATAAAGGTGGATTACGTCATGTTCACCACCGTGGAGGAAATGTATGTCAAGATGACCACGGGCGGCGGCAAGTACGATATCATCGTGCCCAGCGACTACATCATCGAGCGCCTCATCAAGGACGGCATGCTGGCGAAAATGGACTTCGACAAGATGCCCAACGCCAAGGCGAACCTGCTGGACAACATGTGGACGGCGGATTACGACGTGGGCAACCTCTATTCCGTGCCGTATATGTGGGGCACCGTGGGCATACTGTACAACACCGAGTATGTGGACGGGGAGATCACTTCCTGGGCCAGCCTGTTCGATCCCCAGTACAAAAGGGACGTGTTCATGCTGGATTCCATCCGCGACACCATGGGCGTCACCCTTAAGTACCTGGGCTACAACCTGAACGAGCGCAGCGAGGAAGCGCTGGGCAAGGTGCGCGATCTGCTCATCAAACAGAAGCAGGACGACATCGTGCAGGGCTATCTGGTGGACGAAGTGAAGGACAAGATGGTGGGCGGCGAGGCTGCCATGGCCGTGATGTGGTCCGGCGACGCCATGTACGCCATCGAGGACAACGACTCCTTGGTCTACGTGGTGCCCGAGGAAGGCTCCAACGTGTGGATCGACGCGCTGTGCATACCCAGCACCAGCGAGCACGTCGACGAGGCGATGAAGTTCATCGACTTCCTCTGCCGCGAAGATATCGCCCAGCGCAACTACGACTACATCCATTACTGCTCTCCCATCCGCCAGGTGGTGGAAGGTCTGGACGAGGAAGAGGCGGCCAATCCCGCCGTCAATCCCAGCGAGGAGATCATCGCCCGCTGCGACTTCTTCCACGACATAATGGACTACATGGACGTGTACAACAAGTACTGGATGGAGATCCGTTCTTAAACACACGGCGCGCAAACTGAACGCGGGTGGGATCGGAGAGGCAATGTCCCCTCGGTCCCACCCCCGTGTTGTATATTGCGTGAGACGGAAATTCGCTTTTCGGAGGCAACGATGCTGGAAAAAGTGACAAGCGGAGCAAACGAGTTCGCGGACAAGCTGCCCAAGATCCTGACCCAGATCGGCGCCGCGCTGCTGGTCGCGGCGGTGGGCTACGTGCTTTTGCGCCTGGGCAGGCTCCTGCTCAAGCGGATATTCAAAAGGTACGGAGAAAAACACGGCACCAATACCAGGGGCAACACGGTGCAGACCCTGAGCATGAGCCTGTTCAACGTGGTGATGTACTTTGCCATAGTGCTGACCGCGCTGAGCACCCTGGGTGTGGACGTGGCCAGCCTGATAGCTTTGGCGGGCTTCAGCGGCTTTGCCCTGGCATTCGGCTGCCAGACGCTCATAAAGGACATCATAAGCGGCATGTTTTTGTGGTTCGAAGGCAGCTGCAACGTGGGCGACATAGTAACCGTCGCGGGGCAGACAGGCCGGATAGAGAACGTGGCGCTCAGGACCACCACTTTAAGGGCGGTCAACGGCTCCGTATACGTGATACCCAACGGCGAGATCCGCACGGTCATGAACATGAGCAGCGATTACCGCTGCGCGGTGGTGGAAGTCACCGTCGCCCACGGGCAGGACTACGAAAAGGCGCTGGAAGTGCTTAGGGAAGCCATGCGCAGGACCAACGAGGAATTCGACTATATAGACGAGGATCCGGTGGTAAAGGGTTACATCTCCATGGACAGGGGCGCTGCTACCTGCCGCATAGAATGCCTGTGCTCGGTGGAAAAATGCTGGGAACTTGAGCGGGGCATCCGTATAAGGGCGCTGACCGCCCTGGCGGAAGCGGGCATAAAGCCGTAAAGAAGGCGCCGGGAGCGGGCAAATCGACCCGCGCGGCGGCATATACGCAAAAAATAAAAGGGGCTGTTTACAGCCCCTTTTGTATTTCGGTGCAGAATTTGAGCATGTCGGCGGGATCCGTCTTGGAATTCACTTTCCTGAAAATGCCGACCAGCGTGCCGTTTTCGTCGATCACGAAAGACGAGCGTTCGGTGCCCATGCTCTTTTTGCCGTACATGGTCTTTTCCTTCCACACGCCGTAAGCTTCGTGCGCCGTCCTGTCCGGGTCGGAAAGCAGGGGATAGGGCAGGGCGAGTTTTTGCTTGAAGCGGGCGTGGGAAGCGGCGCTGTCGCGGCTTATGCCGACCACCTCATAGCCCAGCGACCTGAATCCTTCGTACAGTTCGCCGTAGCCCTGCGCCTGGCAGGTGCAGCCGGCGGTGTTGTCCTTGGCGTAAAAGAATATCACGAGTTTCTTGCCTGAAAAGTCCTTTATCGAACGGGCGTTCCCGCTGTCGTCGGGAAGGGAGAACTCCGGGGCGGGAGAACCGATCTGAAGCTCCATGGCGCTGCCTCCTTCTGGGATGATATACCGCATGTAATATATCACTGTTCCGGGCATAATTCAAGCGCGGCCATAAAAAAAGAGCTTCGGCGCAGCCGAGGCTCTTTTATCGCGGCAGGATCTACAGCATCCCCAGTTCTTTTAAGCGTATCTTCGCGGCGAAGTCGCTTACCCGGAAAGCCGCGGCGGTGTAGATCACCAGGTCGGCCCTTTCGTCGGGAGTCTCCGGTTTGCCCAGCCGATCCCTGAGACGCTTTACCGCGCTTTTGGGCATGAGCAGCGCGGAGGCGGAACGGTTGGCCTGGTATTCGATCAGCCTGCGGCGGGACAGCCGGGCGGCGTCCTCGCTTATGCTGCGCAGGTTGTCACGCCCGCACAGCATGAAGCCGTTCATGGCCTTGCCGCTCCTTTTGAGGGAGTTGTAGTACATGCCGTGCCACAGGGCGTGGCCGACCTCGTGGGCCAGGGTATAGCGCAGGCGGTCGTTCTGGCTGGCGTCCAGCAGTTTCTTTTCCAGCACCACGTCGCCTTCCCTGGCGGATATGTATTCCGCGCGGTCGCGCCTGGGGTCGTACACGGGGAAGTAAGCGGTGTCCTCAAACAGCATCGCGCCCAGCACGCTGAAATTGCAGGACATGTTTTCGTATACCAGCCTTAAGCCCATGTGGCCCGTGGCGAAGTCGTCTATATTCAAAGGATGCAGATCCCGGGTCACGCCCTTGTCGAAACGGGCGACCAGGTCGTCGCAGAATTCGTCTATAAAGCTGCTGCTGAGATACGGCACGCACGCGGGATCGGTCTCAAAATTAATGTACATCTTACTTACCCTTCCTCTGTCTCAATTCATCAAGCATCTTCGTCCAGTCGTCCTTGTCCGCGTTCAGGCTTTTCGCGGTGCGCAGCGCGGCGCAGATGTAGCTGTTGCCGTTTATGTACTCGCTCACGTCGGGGGAGACTTCGCCCCTGTCCTGCCCCGCAAGGTCGAACATCTCGGCGGTCTCCTCGCCGGTAAGGCCCGTGATGGAGGCGAAGGAGCGCAGTTTGTTCAGCGTGAAGGCGCTGCGCCGGCCCCGTTCCACGTCGGACAGATACATGGGGGAGATCCCTAACTTTTCCGCCGTCTCCCTCAGGCTCATGGCCTTTTTGAGACGCGCCCGGGTTATGAACCCGCCAAAGCCCTGTCTGTCCATAAAGCCCTCTCTTTCCCGTACACTCACATTATATCGATACAGACAGTATTTGTCAATACATATTAACGATACAGATAGTATTAATTTTGTGTGAAACCTGTTTACATACCTTGTGAGAGATGATATAATGTGCACAAACGAAGAGAGGGCGGGACGTATGGACAAACACTGCGCGTACAGGCTGGTCAAGGGCTGGAAGCTGAATGAGAGCATAGAAAAAGCGCGCCGGGAAAGGGCCATGAGCCGTCCCCGGCTGGCTGAAAAGCTGGACGTCACGCTGGGCGGCGTGAGCGCCTGGGAGTACGGGCGCACCCGTCCCGATATAGACAATATAAGAAAGCTGTGCTGCGCGCTTAACGTGTCCGCGGACGAACTGCTGGGCATCCGCTCGGGGCGGGAAGCCCTGTCCGCGCCTCAGAAAAAGCTGCTGGACATAATGGCGGACCTGCCCGAAAAAGAGTGTTCCTACCTGCTCTCATTGGCAGAGACCATGCTCGCCGCGCAGGATGGCGGCAAGGTGATCGACATAAACGAAGCGAGAAAGCGCGTCCGGCTCGTTTCCCTGCCCGTGAACCCATTAAGCATGTGTGCCGGCGACGGTCTGTATCTGGACGACGGGGGAGAGAGCGAGACCGTGAAGCTGATCTACAGCCCCATACTGGACGACTGCGACGAGCTGGTTAAGGTGTCCGGACGCAGCATGGAGCCTGAGTATTTCGACGGGGACATCGCCCTTGTGCAGCACACAGATACGCTTAGCGAAGGCGAGATCGGCGTGTTCGTGCTGGACGGCGAAGGCATAATGAAGGAATATCACAAAGACGGTCTGTATCCGCTCAACAGGGAGTACGACGTTATCAGGCCCGACGAAAACAGTTCCCTGCGCTGCTTCGGCAGGGTGCTGGGCAAAGTGACGGAGGATATGCTGCCGTAGAACGGCGGAAAGGCTGAAAAATGAAACTGACGGTGAAGGACCGCGAAGGGACGATACTCGCGCAGGCGGAGCACGCGGAAGAAGCGCGTTTGTGCGTTGAGCATGTATGGGACGAAGGGGACGAGGTGGAAGTGTCCGCCCCGCCCATGTCGCATATATGGCTCGGGACGGACGCGTCGGTCCCCGAGGGCGAGGTGTTCTGTCCGGACGGTCATCTGGTCTGGCGGGTCCCGGCGGGCGAGCATCGCCGTGCCTATGCGCCGGGCGCTTTCACTGCGGAAAGGAACATACTTTCCGCCAGACTCATGAGCAAAGCCGAGATCATGTCGGTAAGGGATATCGCCCGCAATCCCTTGGACCTTCGCGGCGATACGGCGTTTTACCCCCACTGCACGGCAAATGTGGAGACGCGCGGCGAGTCCGTGTTCGCGGCGAGGAACGTGATCGACGGGTTCAGATACAACACTTCCCACGGCAAATGGCCGTATGAGAGCTGGGGCATAGGCGCCAGGGAAGACGCCTGGTGCAGGCTCGACTTCGGGCGGCCCGTAATCGCCGAAAGGATGGCGCTGACGCTGCGGGCGGATTTCCCGCACGACGCGTACTGGGTGAGCGGGCATGTTGTGGACTCGGACGGAAACGATACGATTTTCGAGCTTAAGAAGACCGGGGAGAGGCAGTGGATCGAGCTCGGCGGGCGCGAAGTCAGGTGGCTGAGGCTGGAACGCATGATAAAGAGCGACGATCCTTCGGCGTTTCCTTCGCTCAGGGCGTGGGAAGTGCTGGGAAGGGATCTGTAGATCCGGGCTTCACTTAAGCCGGGCGCGGACCTCATTCAGGCGTTTTTCGGCTTCGCCGCGTCCGGCACGATAGACCCGCTCCAGTTCGCGGGGATCTTTTTCCGTGTGACCGATGCGCAGGTCTTCTTCGGGACGGATGATCAGGGCGGTCTGCTCCGCTTCCATCCGATCCAGCTCGTCCATCTGGCGGTTGTACATTTCGTGCCGGTGTTCCATGGCTTCGCGGATCTTCGGCATTTTACGCAGGAAGAACCTGATAATCGGGGAAGCTTCCTGCGTTTTTCTGTAGCCTTTGGGCTGCGTAAGTATAATCACGCTCGGGTCATAGCCCCGGTCGATCATAAATCGATAGGGGACCGCGTCGGATATACCGCCGTCCAGATACAGCCGGCCGTCGATGGGTACGGGCCGCGAGACTATGGGCATGGATGCCGAGGCCCGCAGCCAGAGCATATCGGCTGTCCTGTCGCCCGTGCATAGGTGGTACACGCACTTGCCGGTCTCGACGTCCGTGGCGCCCGCGAAGAACGACATGGGATTCTCTTTAAACGTCTTCCAGTCGAACGGATCCAGTACGTCGGGCAGCTCCCGGTAGCAGAAGTCGGCGCCGTACAGGTCACCCGTTTTCAGCAGTGAGCGGACGCTGCAGTACCTGGGATCGCGGCAGTAGGTTTTGTTATATCGGATGGGACGTCCGATCTGAAGGGACTTGAAATTGCAGCCGAAGCAGGCTCCGGCGGAGATGCCTGCCGCCCCGTCGAAGGTGATCCCGTTTTCCATGAACACGTCAATAACGCCGCATGTGAACATGCCGCGCATGGCACCGCCTTCCATTATCAAAGCCGTTTTCATCCTTTGGCTTACTCCGTTATCATCTAAGCACTTTATCCAGGGGTTTGCCCTTGGCGAGCTCATCCACGAGCTTGTCGAGCTGCCGCATCCGCTTCGTCAGCTCATCTTCGATGGTCTCCACCCTTACGCCGCACACGTTGCCGGTGATGAGCCCGGAGCGCGGATTCCATTTGGGCGCGGCGGACAGGAACCCGCCGTAGCTGATCTCGGCGATCGAGTCGATATCCGTATAGCCCGTCAGCCAGGGAGTCACACGGTCTACTTCCGCCTTTGAGCGGCCCTTCCGCTCCGCTTTTTGAACGAGGCAGGCATAAACTTTCGAAAACGGCATATCAAATACGCTTTTTCTTGGCATTCGGGCACCTCCTTCAGCCGGCATTTTGTTCCGAACCCCTGCGCAGGAAGGGCCTGGCGGCGCGGACTATGAAAAACGAGATCAGCGGCCCCATGAAGAACGCGGTGATTATGGTGCCTACGCCCGGCACGAAGCTCAGCGCAAAGCCGATGCCGACGCAGATCAGGTCGGTGCAGATGCGGATCAGCCGGAACGGCACCTTTTTCCAGACCTCCGCCAGCCTGAGGGCGATGAAGTCGTAAGTGGAAACGCCCAGGTCCGCGGTAAAGTAGAACGCGGATGCCAGGCACATGACCGCTATGCCGATGATCAGGTAGATGATGCGCCCGGTCATGGACGGGTCGCCGAATATGCCGTGCACCGTGTTCTCGCTGAATTCCACGATATAGCCCGTCAGGAACATATTGATGAAAGTGGCGATGCCTATGAACTTGCGGGAGGTGAAAAACATCACGCACAGCAGCGCCAGGTTGATAATAACGTAGAGCGTACCGAAGCTTATGGGGATCACGTTATCGAGGCCCGCGCACATGCACTGGAATGGGTCCGTGCCGAAGGCAGCCTGCCTGAAAAAGCCCACGCTTACGGCGCTGACCACAACGCCGAAGATCGTCATTATCAGCCGCGTACGGTTCTCTTTGCGGCCGAAGAAGCCGTATATCCGGTTTTTGATCCGCGGTATCATTTTCCGAGTGTCTCTCCTGCATTTTCTTACATATTCACATTATTGTTCTGCGCGGCGGGCGGGTATTCCTGCTTTGGGCATTAACGGCGGTGACCAAAGCTTGTGCCCGGCAGCGGACCTGTGCAGAAAAAAGCGGGCCCCTTGCGGGCCCCGTTTTGACTGTTACCTGTCCAGCATCCGCCGCAGGAATTCGCGGGTGCGGGGCTGCTTGGGATCGGTGAACAGTTCCTCTGGAGTGCCCTGCTCCAGTATCACCCCGTCGCACATGTAGATAACGCGTGTGCTCGCGTCCCGGGCGAAGGACATTTCATGGGTGACCACCAGCATGGTCATGCCGCTTTCGGCCAGTTTTTTCATAACGGCGAGCACTTCGCCCACCATTTCGGGGTCGAGGGCGCTGGTGGGCTCGTCGAAGAGCAGCACCTCAGGATCCATGACCATGGCGCGGGCGCTGGCGACGCGCTGCTTCTGACCGCCGGACAGCTGCCGGGGCTTGGCGTTCACATAGGGCGCCATGCCGACCTTTTCGAGATACTTTATGGCGTTGGCTTTCGCTTCGGCTTTGTTCCGCTTGAGCACGCGGATCTGACCGGCCATGCAGTTTTCCAGCACGGTCATATTGTTGAACAGGTTAAAGGACTGGAACACCATGCCCACATGCGCGCGGTAGCGCGCCGCCTTGAAGCCGCGCTCCAGCACGTTTTTGCCGTTATATACGATCTGGCCGGAATTGGGCATTTCCAGGAGGTTTATGCAGCGCAGCAGGGTGGATTTTCCGGAGCCGGAGGCGCCGATTATGCTGATGATGTCGCCCTTGTTTACGGAAAACGAGATATCTTTCAGCACCACGTTGGAGCCGAAGGACTTGGAAAGGTGATCAATCTTAAGGATACTGCCGCTCATGTCATGCACCTGCCTTTCCGCTGCCTTCGTATTCCTTGTTGTGCTCGTCGAAAGGCGTGCCGCGGTCGGGATGGTTGTATGTGCCCGCGGTCATGGTCAGGGCGTCCACCTGTACCAGCTCGTAACTGCTGGCGCCGTCAAGGCGTTTCTCCAGCCAGCGCAGCAGGAAGGATGCGATCAGCGTCATGGTTAAGTAACCCACCATCTCGACGGTCGCCGAGGGGAAATACAGATAACTCGCGCCGACGGCGGCTCTGTGCGCCGCGAAAAAGTCCGGGTAACCGATGATGAACATCACCGAGGTGTCCTTGATGTTGATGATGTAGTTGTTGCCTATCTGAGGCAGGATGTTGCGCAGCGCCTGGGGGAGGATCACGCTGGTCATGGTCTGCACGTGGTTCATGCCTATGGCTTTCGCGCCCTCAGCCTGACCGGGGTCGACGGAAATGATGCCGCCGCGCACGGATTCGGCCATGTACGCGCCCGTGTTTATGGAGACCACGACTATGGCGGCGACCCATACGGAGGTAAACTTGAGGGCATTGTTGGTAAAATAGGGCAGACCGTAATAGAGGAATACCGCCTGCAGCACCATGGGCGTGCCGCGGAACACTTCGACGTATATCCTGATCACCACGCGGATCAGCTTCAGGAAGAAGCGTTTTACGGGATGCACCGAAGGACCGCAGGGGATGGTGTTGAGTACGCCGCAGACAAAGCCAATCAGGCAGCCCAGCAGCGTGCCGATCAATGCCAGTATGAGCGTGTTCTCGATGCCCTTTATGTATGAGCTGCCGTATCTGCCCCAGAGTTTGACTATATCCGCGCCAAGCTGCGCAAACTTGCTCATCAAGCTTACTCCTTATCGTTCATTATGCCTGAGCGCCGAGAAAGACGGTCTCTCTCAGCGCTCAACAGGATCAGTGCGGTGTGCGGATCACTCGGACAGAGGCTGGATCTCGATCGCGTACGCCATCATGGCGTTGAAGTCGTCCGCGGTCATGCCGGAAAGCACGCTGTCGATCGCTTCGCGGAGCACGGTGTTGCCCTTCATCACGGAAACGCCGATGTTCACGTTCTCGGCGCGCTCTTCCTCGGTAAACTGGAAGTCGCCTTCGGTGCCGGAGAAGTCAAGTATCACCATGTCGGGATAGGCGGCTACGGCGCCCTGGGCGGTGGGCATATCGGTGCAGATGAAGTCGACCATGCCGGTCTCCAGCGCCATCAGCATGGCGGGAGCGGTCTCGGCGGCGGGCATCACGTTGGCGCCTTTGATCTGCGGCAGGCAGGTGTCATACCAGATGGTGGCGATCTGCGCGGTGCAGCTGCCGCCGGCCAGGTCGGAAAGTCCCTGGGCGCCCGCATAGGCGCTGCCGGCTTTGGTCAGGCAGACGATGGTGGCGTAGAAATAGGGGCCCGCGAAATCCACCTGCTCGGCGCGCTCGGAGGTCATGGACTGGCCGGCGATGACGGCGTCGAAAGCGCCGGTCTGTATGCCGGGCACCAGGGAATCCCAGTCGGACTGGATGACTTCCAGTTGCCAGCCGTTGGCTTCGCAGATGAGCTTGCCGATCATCACGTCGTAGCCGTTGGCGTAGGAACCCGGCACGTTCGCGATGGGCACGGCGCCGTTGCTGTCATCGCTCTGGGTCCAGTTGTAGGGGGCGTAGGCGCATTCCATGGCGATGGTGAGCACACCGTCTTCGACGCCGCTGGGGGTATCGCCCAGGGCGGCAAAGGATGTAAGGATCATGATCAGCGCGATCAGCGTGGCAAAAACCTTCTTCATGTTCTTGATCTCCTTCGTTATGAAAATTAAAGCAGCGGTGAAACGACCTGCGCCATTCACCGCTGCTGATATATACAAATACGATACAGCTTTTGTTGAATAGCGCTCCATGGCATAAAGCCATGACAGTCAAGCGGATGTTATCCCCTTGCCCAATGTGGACGACCTGCCGTATCTTCCGCATTTCGGCGATCTCCCCTTTCGCGCGCAGTCACGGTTTCGGCAAAACTCGTGCGTGCTACTGTTGTCGATCGCTCCTCTATTCCATCCGGTTTTTACCCGAATGATGCGGATACTATACCCGCTATTACCGGTGTTGTCAACTCATTTTTGAAAAATACTCGTTATATTAACATTCGGCTGCCCGGCCAAAACCGACGTACCGGAGGCTGCCGCGATCCGTTTCCGCCCGGGATATCAGGCACGTTCTTCTATCGGCACGTAGTCGGACATCTGCATGACCGCCTTGTAGCCGGGACGTATCAGGCGGCCGCCGGAGATCAGTTCTTCCAGACGGTGCGCGCACCAGCCCGACACGCGGGCGATGGCGAACAGGGGAGTGAACATGTCCTGGGGGATGCCCAGCATGGAATACACCAGGCCGGAATACATGTCTATGTTCGCGCACATCACCTTGTGGCCGGGAAGTTTCTGCGCGAGGAGTTCCAGGCCTATGCGCTCGATGCGCTCCATAAGCTCAAAGTCCTGCAGGGTGCCGGTCTTTTCGGCCATATCCCTGGAGTATTCCTTGACCAGCAGCGCGCGCGGGTCGCTGGTGGTGTAGACCGCGTGGCCGAGCCCGTATATCTTTCCCGTGCCGTCGCCGGCCTTGCCGTCGATGATGAGCTGCAGATACTCAGCCAGCTGTTTGTCGGAGCAGTTGTCCGGGATGTGGGCTTTGATGTCCTCGAACATCTGCATGACTTTCGTGTTCGCGCCGCCGTGCAGGGGGCCCTTGAGCGAGTTGATCGCCCCGCAGATAGCGCCGTAAGTGTCCGTTCCGGTGGAAGTCAGCACGCGGCAGGTGAACGCGGAGTTGTTGCCGCCGCCGTGCTCCGCCTGGAGGGTCAGCATGATGTCCAGCAGGTGCGCTTCTTCGGGAGTATAGCTTTTGTCGCTGCGCAGCATCATGAGAATGTTTTCAGCTATGGAAAGCTCGTCCTTGGGCACGTGCAGGTACAGAGAGTCGTTGTTGAAGTAGTGATTTTTCACGTTGTACGCGTTAGATACTATGATGGGAAGGCGGGCGATCAGCTCTATGGACTGCCTTAACACGTTTTCGGGAGAGGTGTCGTCGGGCGCCTCGTCGTAGGAATACAGGCTGAGCACGCCGGAGGCGAGCTTGTTCATGATGCTCCGGTTGGGGGCTTTGAACAGCACCGTCTCGTTGTAGCCGTCGGGCAGGTGGCGCGCCGCGGCGATGACGCTGTTGAAAGCGGCAAGTTCCTCCCTGTTGGGGAGCTTGCCGAGCAGCAGCAGATAGCAGACTTCCTCAAACCCGAACACGCCGCGCTTCGCCTGCCCGCGGATCAGGTCGTTTATGTCGAACCCGCGGTAGTACAGGCGGCCGGGCATGGGGATGGGATCGCCGTCGAGCATCATGTAGCCCTGGACGCTGCCTATGTTGGTGACGCCGGCGAGCACGCCCGTGCCGTCGGAGTTCCTCAGACCGCGCTTGACGTTATATGAACGGAACTGCTTGGGCTCTATCTCGTAGCGGGAACGGATGTTCTCGGACAGGCGCTTTACGTATCCGTCGATCACTTCATTTTTTGGCATATACTGCATGAGCGTACCCCCAAAAACAGATGCTGATAATGGATTATATCCGAATCTGCGAATAAATGCAAGAGCATAACGGCAAAAAATTTATATTCACACAGAATTTATACCTTACACTGCCCAAATCTGCATATTTATATATTTTCTTCTTGCATTTTTGCGCCGGGTGCTTTATAATGACGGCATTATACGGCTCAAGCTGTCTCTGAGACAGGAAAGGGGACGACGAACGATCTGGATGAACGGCCCGGTTTTGCTTAAGGACGGCAGGGTGACCGCTGGGAAAGGCGAACCCGGGAAAGGCACCATGTCCCGCTGCGTGCTGGACGCGCACGGGGGCTCGCATATACGCTTTGACGCGCTCATTTCCCACGATATCACATACGTGGGCATAGTCCAGACGGCACGTGCCAGCGGGATGCGCGCGTTTCCCGTGCCTTACGCTTTTACCAACTGCCACAACAGCCTGTGCGCGGTGGGCGGCACCATAAACGAGGACGACCATGCCTTCGGGCTGTCCGCCGCCCGCAAGTACGGGGGCATATACGTGCCGCGCAACATGGCGGTGATACACCAGTACACCCGGGAGCAGATGGCATCCTGCGGCGGCATGATACTGGGTTCGGACAGCCACACGCGCTACGGCGCACTGGGCACCATGGGCGTGGGGGAAGGCGGGCCGGAACTGGTGAAGCAGCTGCTCGGCAACACCTACGATATCTCTTCTGCGCCCGGCACGGTGCTGGTCTATCTGACGGGCGAGCCGCGCCACGGGGTCGGTCCCCACGACGTGGCGCTCGCGCTGTGCGCGCGGGTGTACAAGGAAGGCCTGTTCAAAAACAGGATCCTCGAGTTCGCGGGGCCCGGCGTAGCGGCGCTGAGCATGGATTTCCGTATCGGCATAGACGTTATGACCACCGAGACCGCATGCCTGTCTTCCATCTGGATCACAGACGAAAAGACCCGCGGCTGGTACAGGACCCACGGGCGGGAGGACAGGTTCTCGGTCATGGCTCCGGACGACGGGGCGTGCTATGATGCCGCGCTCCTGGTCGAATTGGACAAGATCGTGCCCATGATCGCGCTGCCGTTCCACCCGAGCAACGCGGTTGCCATCCGCCAGCTCAACGAGACTCCGCTCGACGTATTGCGGGAAGCGGAAAAGGCGGCGGGGCTGGACGGCGAACTCGTGTCGCGCTGGACGGAAAGCGGGCTCAAAACGGACCAGTTCGTGATCGCGGGCTGCGCGGGCGGCATGTATGAGAACCTGCTGAACGCCGCCGCCATCCTGCGCGGGCACAGCGCCGGGGATATGAACGTCTACCCGGCAAGCGTGCCCCAGGAACTGGCGCTGCTGCGCTCGGGAGCCACCGCGGAGCTGCTCTCCAGCGGCGCCGTGATCAAGCCCTGCTTCTGCGGGCCGTGCTTCGGCGCGGGGGATACGCCCAGGAACGGAGGCCTGTCGTTAAGGCATACCACCCGCAACTTCCCCTACCGGGAGGGCGCCAAGCCCGACGAAGGGCAGCAGGCTTTCGTGGCGCTCATGGACGCCAGGTCCATTGCCGCCAGCGCGGCGGCGGGCCGTGTCATCGGCGCGGACATGATCGAGTATGAAGACGTGAAGGACGCGCCGTACGAGTTCGATCCCGCTCCGTACGAGCGCAGGGTCGAGGACTATACGAAACGGGCGCAGCCCGAGGCGGCGCTGTGCTTCGGCCCGAACATAGCCGACTGGCCGGAATTTCCGCCTCTGGGAGAGGACCTGAGTTTCACCGTGGCGTCCGTGCTTACGGACCCGGTCACAACCACGGACGAGCTTATACCGTCCGGCGAGACTTCCAGTTACCGCTCGAATCCCGCAAGGCTCGCGGAGTTCGCGCTCTCCCGCCGGGATCCCGGGTACGCGGCGCGCTCGAAACAGGCGCGAGACGCGGGCGGCTTCAGCTGCGTGTGCGCGGTATGTCCCGGGGACGGTTCCGCCCGCGAGCAGGCCGCTTCCTGCCAGAGGGTGCTGGGCGGCGCGGCGAACATAGCGGAAAGCTACGCCACGAAGCGCTACCGGTCAAATCTCATAAACTGGGGCATCTTCCCGTTCGTCAGTCCTTCCGCCGTCACGCTGAAAGTGGGAGACGAGGTATCCGTGCCCGGCATCAAGGCGGGGCTGATGAGCGGCATGCGCGCATTTACGGCGAAAGTCAACGGCGGCGAAAAGTCGATAGAGCTTGCGCTTCCGGGGCTTACCGATGACGAGCTTGAGATACTTATTGACGGCTGCCTGATAAACCATTACCGGAAGGGGAATAAGACGAATGGCTAAGATAAAGATGCCCAATCCCATCGCCGAACTCGACGGCGACGAAATGACGCGCATACTCTGGAAACAGATAAAAGAGATACTGATACTCCCGTTCGTGGATCTGAACACGGAATACTACGACCTGAGCCTGCCGCACCGTGACGAGACGGATGACGCGATCACGCTTGAAGCCGCCAAGGCGATAAGGCGGCTGAAAGTGGGGGTGAAGTGCGCCACCATCACGCCGAACACCGGGCGCATGACCGAGTATAACCTAAAGCGCATGTACAAAAGCCCCAATGGTACGCTGAGGGCATACCTTGACGGCACAGTGTTCCGCACGCCCATACTCGCCCCTGGCATAAAACCCGTGATACCGCGCTGGGAATCGCCCATAACGGTGGCGCGCCATGCTTACGGGGACGTATACAAGGCGGCGGAAATGCGCATAGAGGGCGCGGGCAAGGCAGAACTGGTGTTCACGGGAAAGGACGGATCGGAGAAGCGCGAGACGATATTCGACTTCGAATCGCCCGGCATCGTACAGGGCATGCATAACCGCACGGATTCGATTGAGTCCTTCGCCAGGGCATGCTTTGAATATGCCTTGTCGGTAAAGCAGGATCTCTGGTTTTCGGCCAAGGACACCATATCCAAAACGTATGATGAGGAATTCAAGCGGGTATTTGAAAGCATTTTCGCTTCGGATTGCAAAAGCCGTTTCGAGGAAGCGGGCATCACGTACTTCTACACGCTCATAGACGACGCCGTAGCCCGGGCAGTGCGCTCTAAAGGCGGTTTCGTGTGGGCAATGAAAAACTACGACGGGGACGTGCTGAGCGACATGATCTCGGCGGCATTCGGCTCGCTGGCGCTCATGAGCAGCGTGCTGGTGAGCCCCGACGGCTGCTTTGAGTATGAGGCCGCGCACGGCACGGTCACCCGCCATTACTACAGGTATCTTAAGGGCGAAAAAACGTCCACCAACCCTATAGCTACGCTGTGGGCGTGGACCGGCGCACTGCGCAAGAGAGGCGAACTGGACGGGACGGACGAACTCGTAAACTTTGCCGATTCGCTGGAGCGCGCCGCGCTTCGGACGATAGGGGACGGCGTTATGACCGGAGACATGGCCGCGCTTTGCGAAAACCCGGTTTCGGGTGTGGACAGCGAGACCTTCATGCGGGAGATCGCAAAGAGGGTGGTCCTGTGACTGCCGTTCCAAAGGCAAGTCCCGGCGCCCGGTATATGCTATAAACTGCGGACGGGATACTAGCTAAGCCGTTCAGATGCTGCCGGAGAGCTTAAATAAATACCGCATCGGCTTTGGGAGACCTCGGCCGATGCGGTGTTTTGTCATGCTTGCATTTTCCATGCCCTGGCGGCGCGGAACATTTCGATTATGTTTTCGGGCGGCACGTCGCCCTGCAGGTTATGGGCTGCGGCGAAGATATACCCGCCGCCCGGCTGCATGGTGTCCAGCAGGTCGGTGACGGCTGTGTCTATCTCTTCCTTGCTGCCCTTCGGAAGCACGCGCTGGGTATCCAGACCGCCGTGGAATACGATATCGGCGCCGTATGCCTGCTTGAGCCGGCGGGGATCCATATCGGGTCCGGCGGGCTGGATGGGATTGAGGATATCTACGCCGCAGCGCTTTAGCTGCGGGATCAGCGAGGAGACGTTGCCGCAGGAGTGGTGCAGGTACGGGCAGGTTATGTATTTCTTCGTATAGCAGATCCGCTCCGCAAAGTACGGGGCGATCAGGCTTTCGAACACTTTGGGCGAAACGAACAGACCCTGCTGCGTGGCGAAATCGTCGCCGCTGGATGTGAAATCGATATATGGCGCGAGGGGCGGATAGTACCTGTCGATCACTTTTTTCTGATACTCGGTTATGATCTCGAAAAAGCGCCTGACGAAGGGTTCGTCGGTAAGCAGCCTTACCAGAAACTCTTCAAAGCCCAGCATCCAGCAGCCGAGCTCGAATATGCCGTACACCGGATGCGACGCACACACGACATAATCCGTGTTTTCGTGCAGGAACCTTGCCTTGCGGACGATCTCGTCTATCTCGCTCTGCGGCACGGATTCGGGATCGGGCCAGGGGTATTTTTCAAGATCGCCTATGTCCGCGTCTTCCAGCGGGTGCGACACGATCTCCCAGTACAGGCCTGTGTACCGGCGCTCCATGCCCCATTCGTCGATGTAAGCGGTGTCGCTGAGCTTATGCTTCTGCGACTTGGGCGGTCTCAGGATATGGCCGACGCCGCGGGTATCTATGTCGAGAAAACGGAACAGCTTTTCGCGGTTTTCGTCCCTGTTTCCGGAATAGCCCAGCAGCTCGAACAGAGGCTTTTCCGCTTCTTCTGTCATTTCGGCGAGCGGGCAGCCGCACAGGTCCAGCAGCACTTTCCCCGGCGTTTTGTGGGCCATTATATCCGAAAATACCTGTCTTCTGTTCATATCGATGCTCCTTTGCCCCAAGCGGCGCTTTTTTGGATGTTGCAAGTATGCCGATAAGGTGTTATCATAAATGAGGGAGGTGGTCCGTACGCTGAAAAAACGCATCATCGTCGACAACGACGGGGGAGATGTCTTCGGCTGCAAAAGCGGCTCATATGAAGATTTTATAGCAGCCAGGTTAATTAATCTACCGTCTGCGCACGCCACGACGCTGTTTTATACGACGATCAGCTCGGGCTTCAGCCTTTTCTCGCACCGGACTAAGATCGGCAGCGTCCGCGTGGGTCAGGAGCCTTACCTTGAGGTCAACCGCGTGGGTGAGATGCTTGAGAGAGGCACCGACTGCCTTGAGTATGTGTCCCGCTTTTGCCGGGAGTCTGGTATCGAGCTGTTCTGGGGCATGCGCATGAACGACACCCATGACGGGACCGGCCAGTATTATTCCGACCTTTCGTTTCAGCAGAATAAATTCAAGCACGAGCACCCGGAGTGCCTGCTGGGAGCTCCGGACCGTTATCCGCGCTACGGGGCAAAGACCGCGGTAAACTACGCGATGCCACTGGTGCGCGAGATGGCCTTCGGGTTTGTAAGGGAAGTGCTTGAAAACTATGATGTCGACGGCGTGCATCTCGACTTTTTCAGGCACCCGGTGTTCTTTCCCACACCTGCAAACGGCGAACACGCCACGGAGCAGGAGATATCGTATATGACCGGCCTGGTCCGGCGCATCTCGGACGAAGTGCATTCCCGCGGCAAGCTGCTGTCGGTCCGCGTTCCGGACGATGTGCCGTATTCGCGCTTCCTGGGGCTGGACGTGGAGGATTGGTTAAGATGCGGCCTGGTGGACCTTTTGTCGACTGCCGGATATATACAGCTCAACGACTGGGAGTACAGCTGCCGCCTGGGCCATCGCTACAACATACCGGTATACGCTTCATTGGACGAGATCCGTCCTTCAAACGCGGGCAAGGCCGCGCCGCGGCGGAACCTTCCTGAGGTCATGCGCGCCCGCGCGGACGACGCGATGGGGCAGGGCTGCGACGGCATACTGTTTTTCAACTATATCTTCGACAGTGACCTGTCAAAACCGGATATCCGTCAGCGCCACGAGATCATCGCGGAGGCGACGTCCGATACACGCGTGGAACACGAAAGACGGACTTACTACGCAAGCTACCGGGGCATCGGCAATATCGCGGGCGGAGCGCCGCCCCACAGATGGTTCCAGCACATAAACACCCTTACGCCCGTGTCTCCGCTCGCCGTAGGCGGGGAAGCGGAGGTCAGAGTGTTTACCGGCGGTTCGGAAGGTCCGGCCGAGCTAAAGCTAATGACGGACGACGCTGCGGGCAGTTATGTGACGGTGGACGGCGAAACGCTCCCGCTGGGCAGCGGGGAGCAGACGTTTAAGGTTTGCGTTCGCGGCAAAGACTGCGCCGTTCTCCGCTTTAAGGCGGACAAACCGTTTTCCCTGTACGACGTCAGCCTGACATTCGAGTGATCCCTGTTTGATCGGATTCAGATAATGAGTAAACGATATAAGATATTCAGGATATGCTGTTTCGTGATTGCCGCCGCCCTGCTGGCCGCAATGTGGTTTTTCTCGTCCCAGAACGCGGGGGAATCGGCGAAACTGAGCGGCTCGGTGACGCGCTTTCTGATGCGCCTGTTCGGGGTGGAGGATAACTCCGCCAACCTGCTGAGGGCTGAGCATATCGTCAGGAAAACGGCGCATTTCTGCCTGTTCGCGTTCCTGGGCTTATCGCTGGGCTTCGCGCTTGCGCCGCCGCAAAGGCCCGGTTATGCCTTTTGCGCGCTGCCGGTCGCGATAGCGAGCGCCGTTGCCGACGAAGTGCATCAAACGCATGTGACGGGACGGGGCGGCATGTGGCAGGACGCGCTGCTTGACAGCTGCGGCGCCCTGACCGGGATACTGGCGGCTTTTGCGATACTGCGCCTGATGGCGGCGCGCTCCGCGCGGAAACGCCCCGGCACGCAGACCTGATAAAAACGGGCTGAGATCGGCATAATTTAACAAATTATTTTACCTCAACTCAATACTCTTGCGGGAAAGATGTGTTATAATATATGCTGTCAAATTTCGGGCGGTCCGCTGGCGACAAATTACCGTTAATGAACGCCCTTGTGAGGAAAGGAGGATGATCCCCATGAATGAGATTATCCGTTCCATCGAAGAAGCCCAGATCAAAAAGAACGTTCCCGCTTTCCGCGTCGGCGACACCGTAAAGGTGGAAGTCAAGGTCGTTGAAGGCACCAGAGAGCGTCTGCAGGCTTACGAAGGCGTGGTCATCGCCCGCCGCAACGGCTCCTGCCGCGAGACTTTCACTGTGCGCCGCACCTCTTATGGCGTGGGCGTAGAGCGTACCTTCCCGCTGCACAGCCCCCGCGTGGATTCCATCACCGTTACCCGCAGAGGTAAAGTGCGCCGCGCGAAGCTGTACTACCTGCGTGACCGCAGCGGCAAGGCTGCCAAGGTTAAGGAAGCCTAAACCCAAGTGGGGCTGCAAAACAACCCCTGACAGACTTGGAACAGATTGGAGGGGTATGACCCCTCCAATTTCATTTTCGGACAATTGCTGCGGAGGCAGCGTGTTTTTGTGAATTATGAGTGAGATCAACTGGTACCCGGGACACATGGCAAAGACCCGACGGGAGTTGGAAAAACAGATAAAGCTGGCGGACTGCGTGATAGAGCTTATCGACGCAAGGGCGCCGTACGCCACCAGGAACCCCGACCTGGGCCGCATAATCGGGCAGAAGGCGCACATACTGGTGCTGAACAAGGCCGACCTGGCGGACGACGCGGTCACCAAAGCCTGGCTGGAGTACTATAAGCAGCAAGGCGTGACGGCGCTGCGCTTCAAATCCACCGGCGACAAGCCTCAGCTGATAATCAAACAGGTGGAAAGCGCGCTGTCCGACAAGATAGAGCGCATGAAGGCAAAGGGCGTTAACAAGACGCTCAGAGCCATGATAGTGGGCATACCCAACGTGGGCAAGTCCACGTTCATCAACCGAATAAAGGGCCAGTCGGTGGCCAAAGCCCAGGACAGGCCGGGCGTCACCCGTTCCACCCAGTGGATAAGGATCACGCCTTTCCTGGAACTGCTGGACACTCCGGGCCTGTTGTGGCCCAAGCTCTCCGACGAGGCGGGCGCAAGGCGGCTTGCGTACCTTGGATCCATAAAGGACGACATAATGGACACCGAGGCGCTGGCGGCTTCGATGCTTAAGGAACTGCTCATAATCAAGCCCGAAGCGGTGATAGAGCGCTACAAGCTCAAGCCGGGCGACGAAGCTCTGGAAGGCGAGGAACTGCTCAACGCCTGCTGCCGGGGCAGGGGACTGCTTTTGTCCGGGGGCAGGTTCGACACCTTAAGGTGCGCGTCGCTGGCGCTGGACGAATTCCGGGGCGGGAAACTGGGCAAGATCACGCTGGAAAGGATAAGCTTGTAATGCCGAGGGAGAGCGCGAAGGAAAAGCTCGCCCGCATGACGCGGACCGAGAACCTGGTGCGGGCGGAAAAAGGACAAAACGTGCTCATCGCGGGCATGGACGAAGTGGGACGGGGACCGCTGGCGGGTCCGGTCACGGTCGCCTGCGTGTGCCTGCCATTGGACGACCTGATAGAGGGGATAGACGATTCCAAGAAGCTATCCGAAACTAAACGGGAAAAGCTGTATCCCGTGATACTCGAAAAGGCGCTGTACGCGAAGACCGCGTGGGTTTGGCCGGAAGAGATAGACGAAGTCAACATACTGAACGCCACCAAGCGCGCCATGGAGCAGGCGGCGAAGGATTTTAAAGGCGACATCATATTTATCGACGCGGTGGACGGCATTTCCCTGCCCTGTCCCCACAAAAGCATTATCCACGGGGACGCGATAAGCTACATGATCGCCGCGGCGTCCATCGTGGCCAAGGTGGAAAGGGACAGGTACATGGAAAAGATGGATGAAGCGTATCCCGCCTACGGCTTTAAGCGCAACAAGGGCTACGGCACGAAAGAACACATCGACGCCATAAAGCGCCTGGGCCCCTGTGAATTGCACCGCAGGAGCTTTATAGGGCATTTTACGGGGAACAGCGAAAGATGAATAACCGTCAAACAGGCAGCGCGGGCGAGAACATGGGCTGCGCGTACATCGAAGAGCTGGGCATGGAGGTGCTCGCGCGCAACTGGCACTTCGGCCACGAGGAGATCGACATAATCGCCCGGGACGGGGACACTACCGTGTTCATAGAAGTGAAGTACCGCCTGGATAACAGGCGGGGGCTGGCTCAGGAAGCGGTCACCCGCAGAAAACAGGCCAGCATAGTGCGCGCGGCGGCGGGCTATATGCAGAGAAACGGCCTCATGGACAGCCGGGTGCGCTTTGACGTATGCGCGATAAACGGTGCCCGGCTCAGCTATTTCAGGAACGCTTTCGACGGGACGGGTATGGGATACTGAGATGAAGAAACTGCTGATTTTGCTGGTGTGCCTGCTTCTGGCGTGTTTTTCCGCCGGGGCGGAGAATCTGGCGGTCAACCCCGGGTTCGAGCTTGAAGACGGGAAAGACGTGCCCGAGTGCTGGTACACCGACGCCTGGAAAGGCTCCTCCAGCATATTCGAGACGCTGGACGACGGCGGGGAAAACGTGCTGCACATCTTTTCCTTCGAGTCCAACGACGCCCGCTGGGTGCAGGATATTCCCGTGGAGCCGGACACCGTGTACCAGATCAGCTGCCTTGTGAAGGCAGCCACGGACGGTACCGGCAGGGGCGCCAACATTTCCATACTCAATTCCAACGCCTGCTCCGTGTCCGTGTACGACACGGAAGACGAGTGGCAGGAAGTGCGCTTGAGCGGCAGGACCGGGAAAGACCAGTATCAGATCTCCCTGGCTCTCAGGCTGGGCGGCTACGGCGGAGACTGCGCGGGCGACGCCTGGTTCAAGCATATCAGCGTGACCGAAAGCGAAAGCGGGAGCGCGGGCGCCAGTTTCGCCACCTTCGAGCCCGCTTCCTACACCGAGGCGGACGCCGGGGCAGAGGAACTGCCCGAAAGGCAGACCGAAAAATGGACGCTGTATGCCTGCCTGTGCGGGATCGCAATGATCTGCCTGTACAATTCGGTGAAGCGGCGTCCCGCTGACGGGAAAAGCCTGAGCAAAGCGCAGGGTTATGCGTGGTTCGCGTTTCTGGCGCTTATGGGCCTTGCGATAAGGGGCTACTACGCCTGGAGCGTCAGGGGCTATTCCACGGACATAAACTGCTTCGCCTACTGGGGCGAACAGTTCTACGAAAAGGGCTTAAAATTCTACGCCACCGACGGCTTTTGCGACTATCCGCCCGTGTACATGGCGCTGCTGGGTCTGGTGAGCGCATTAAGGCGTCTGTTCGGTCTCGGGTACCAGAGCGCGGAACATATACTGCTCATCAAGCTGTTCCCCGTGCTTGCGGACCTGCTCACCGCGTGGCTCATATACCGATTGTTCTCCGAAAAACGCGGCTGGGGCAGGGGGCTTTTGCTCGCCGCAGCCGTACTGTTCAACCCCGCTTATCTGGCTGACAGCGCGGCGTGGGGCCAGGCGGACAGCCTGCTGGCGCTGCTTATCTGCCTTGCGGTGTACTTTGCCGTGAGCGACAGGTGGCACCTGGCGCTGCCCGTGTTCGTTCTGGCGGCGATGACCAAGCCCCAGGCGCTTTTGTTCGGCCCCCTGGGCCTGCTGTTCCTGCTGCCGGGGCTCAAAGACAGGAAAGCGCTCGTCCGCGCGGGGACAGGCCTTGCTGCCGCGCTGTGTTTGATGTACTTCGGGAGCCTGCCCTTCGCGTTTTACGCCGCGGGATTCACGGGTGAACGCTTCACCCTGCTAACCCCCATCACCTGGCTGTTCAAACAGCTGCTGGGCGCGACGGAAGGCTATAAATACCTTACCGTGAATGCCTGCAACCTGTATCAGGCGCTGGACTTCAACTGGGCGCGGCTGGAGGAAAGCGGAGGCTGGAAGACTTTCAGCTGGGCGATGCTGGCGGCATCGTACCTGTACGCGGCGGCGCTGGCGTTTATCGGCAGGAACAGAAAACACCTGCCTCTGGCGGGCGCCGTGCTCATGTGCCTCATATACGCCTTTGCGCCCATGATGCACGAAAGATACCTGTTCTGCGCGCTGCCGCTGCTGCTGATGGGATACATATATTCCCGTGACAGGCGGGTGCTGTGGAGCTTCATACTGGTCTCGTGCACCCAGATGCTGAATATCATACTGGTGCTGCAGTGGGGCACCACCCCGGGCTTTGAAGCGTACGGGCACCTGGTATCCTCGGAGCAGACGATAAACGCGCTGCTGGGCGCCGCAAACGTCGCGGGCGCGCTGTTTTCCGCATACGCGGCGTTCGACATAATCATCCTTAAGCATGTGAAGCCGCTGGAACCCGCGGGGGAGAGCGTGCTTAAGCGGTACGCGTTAAAGCCGACCGGAAGGCTGCTCAGACTGACGAAGATAGACTGCCTGATAATGGCGGGCGTGACGCTTGCGTACTCGCTGCTCGCGTTCATAAACCTGGGCACTCTGTCTTCTCCCCAGAGCGCTTACGTGAGCAAACAATACATGGAACAGGTGACGATAGACCTGGGCGACGTAAAGACTTACCGCTTCACCTATTTCGGCGGCATAAGCGCTTCCACGTTCACGGTGGAGCTGTCAAACGACGGGGAACACTGGACCGAGGGCAATTACGCCTACTACGAAGAGGGCGCGATGTACCGCTGGCTGTGGTACACTCCGAAGAATTACGAAGGGGGCAGCTTTACTGACGCCCGTGCGCTTAACCGCAGGGAAGACACGGGAGAGCAGGGCGCCCGCGTGACATACAAAAACGGGGAATTCAGCCCCACGCAGACTTCCCGGTATCTGCGCCTGACGGTGATGGGCAGCCAGCTTGTGCTCAACGAGATCGCGTTCATAGACGTGGATAACGAAACGCTGTATCAGGTCGCAAGCGTTATCAGCAGCGACGACAACCCCACCGTGGGCGCGCTCATAGACGAGCAGGATACGGTAAAACTCACGCCCAGCTACTATAACGGCATGTATTTCGACGAGATCTACCATGCCCGCACCGCCTATGAGCTGCTTAACGGCTATAAATCGGACAGGATACTGGAATGGTCGCATCCGCACCTGGGCAAGCTTCTGATCGCCATAGGCATCAAACTGTTTGGGATGACGCCGTTCGGCTGGCGCTTTTCCGGTGCGCTGTTCGGAGTTTTCATGCTGCCGGTCATGTACCTGCTGGTAAAGCTGCTGACGAAGAAAACTCCGTTGGCGGCGGTAGCCATGGGGCTGCTCGCGCTGGACAGCATGCACTTTACCCAGACCCGCATCGCCACAATAGACACGTATCCCGTGTTCTTCATAATGCTCATGTACCTGTTCATGTTCATGTATTTCAAAATGAACATGCACACGGACAAGCTGTACCGGACGTTTATCCCCCTGGGGCTCAGCGGGCTCATGTTCGCCTT
Source organism: Clostridia bacterium (assembly GCA_017518705.1). The sequence goes on along the minus strand of JAFWUC010000054.1, from coordinate 9,895 downwards.
CGCCTGCGCCAGCAAGTGGACGGGCATATACGCGGGAGCGGGGCTGGCGCTGATATTCTTTATAAGCGTGTTCAGGCGGCTTAGGGAATATCTGGTCAACCGCGAGGCAAACCCGGACGCGGTCAGAGGCTTCTGGCTGAAGCTCATTTTGACGCTTGCGTTCTGCGTGGTGTTCTTTATCGCGGTGCCGTTGCTGGTATACTATTTCAGCTATTACTGGCACTTCAGGACCAGCGGCGGGCTCAGCCTGGACAAGGTGTGGCAGCTGCAGCAGCAGATGTACGGATACCATACCAACCTTGTGGATACCCACTTCTTCCGTTCTCCCTGGTACGAGTGGCCGCTGATAGTCAAGCCCATGTGGTACTATTCATCGGATATACAGTATCTGGGTTACGGCACGGTGTCCTCCATATCCGCCATGGGCAATCCCGCCGTATGGTGGACGGGGCTGCTCGCGCTGATTGTATGCATACTGCTACTGGCGTTCGACAGGAAATGGAACGATACGCTGATGCTCACGGTGATTGGCTTTATGAGCCAGTTCCTGCCCTGGGTGCTGGTACCGCGGAGCACATACATATACCATTACTTTGCCAGCGTGACATTCATAATCATATGCATAGCGCTGGTGCTGGGTAGAGTCTCAAGGCTCAGCAGGCGGGCGGCCAAATATGCGGGCATAACGCTGCTCATACTTGCGGCAGGGCTGTTCATCATGTTCTATCCCCTGGAGTCGGGGCTGCCCTGCGCCTATTCATACGCGCTGAACTTAAGGTGGTTCAATTGGTACAACTTTGAGCCCCAGTATTACGCGGGCTGGTAAGACCTGACGCAGAAAGAACGCGGACGTACTAAAAAGCCTCTCCGGTTTCGGAGAGGCTGATTTGTTTAGCGGGGACCGGGCACCGGCATCAGACAGTGCCGTTCGCATCGGCTGCGGACGAGGAGGATTTGCTGCTTTCGCTGTTCTTCCTGCCGCCCTTTTTGCCGGACTCATGCTTTTTCGAGGAGCCGGATCCATGCTTGCTACCGTTTTTGCTGCTGCCCGATTCGGACTTTTTCTCGGAAGAATCGTCAGCGCTGCGCTTGCCGTGCTCCGCCTTCGCGGCTTCATGTTCGGCGGCATTCTGGGTGGTCTTGTCCAGGATCTCGCCGCTCACGGCGTCTATGGTGTAGCTGTACCACAGATCCCTGGATGTGAAGCTGACCTTGTAGACGACGCTGCCGTCTTCGAGCTTGGAGATGCGGGCCTTTACTTTTCCGGCCGCATCTGCAGCGATGCCGGCGTCTTTAAGCGCGGCATCTTTCGCCGCCTGCTTGCCGACTGCGTTCTCGGGTTCGGATGACTTGCTTTTGCCGGAACTGTTTTTGCTTCCGCTGTGCGCTGATTTGGAAGCGCTGTCCTCGGAAGCCGCTGCTTCCGTTTGGCTGCCTGCGCTGTCTTCAGCCACTGTTTCGGACTGGCTGCCTACGCTGTCTTCAGCCGCCGTTTCGGGCTGGCTGTCGGCAGTTTCCGCGAAGGCGGCGATGCTCATGGCGGTGATGGCAAGCGCTGCGATAAGCAGCAATGCGATCCATTTGTTGTGTTTCATATGGTTTTCTCCTTTCCTTTCGGACTCTCGGTCCGTTGTGCCCATTATATCGTCGGTGTTTGAGTGAAGTCTCCGATATCGTGCGGCAGACCTTACGCAAAACTCACGAAGCGTTTTTTACAGGGTGTCTTTCGTTACGGGTTTTCCGCACACGATGGTCAGGTTTCCGTTGCGCATGCGCAGTTCGTCCAGAAAAGCTTTCGTTTGGTGCGGGTCCTGCAGCACGACCTTGTAGCTCAGTTCGTAGAGCGTACCCATGTTGGTGGTCTTGACGCGTTCCAGCTCGGCGCTGAAGGTATAGGTCCTGAACAGATCGTCGAAAAGGCCGTCGTAATCCAGGTTTTCCGGCACCGTGATCTTGAGCTCACGTTCGTCCGCGGCGCCGGCGCCGAAACCGATCGCGGTCAGCAGCAGCCAGACGATGGCGAAAATGATAAAGAACACCGCGGCGATCACCACATAGCCCATGCCGGTAGCCAGACCGATCGCTGTAGCGAGGAACACCAGGCCGATCTCCTTTGCGCTGCCGGGAGCGCTGCGGAAGCGGATCAGGCCGAAGGCGCCCGCTACGGCTACGCCCGCGCCGATATTGCCGTTGACCAGCATGATTATGAGCTGTACCATCGAGGGCAGCAGGACGAGGGTGAGGATAAAGCTCCGGGAGTATTTGGACTTGTACATCGCGAGCAGCGCGGCGCCCAGGCCCAGCGCCAGCGAGACTGCCATGCAGATAAAGAACGAGGACAGGGTGATCCCGCTGCCCGAAATAATGGAATCAAGCACTTAGAGCGACCTCCTTTTTCAATTCGGCAGATCTTCCGCCGAGCACGAATTCTTTGTAATAGGTCCCGTATTTGGAGAACGATACCGGGAAGATACCGTTTTCGGAAAGCAGCCTTGCCAGCCAGAAAGGCGCGGTCCCCGGGATCTTGATCTCCATCAGGATGCTGTCATCCTGTAGCAGGGGCACGCAGTGATCGCCGAGTCGCAGGTCCACGTCGTTCGATCTTGCGCGCAGAGCGGTGTCGAAGGTGATACGCAGTTCGCTTCCGTTTTTGGCGGCATACGCTTCGCGGTCGTAGGCAATGAATACCTTGGGAACGGGCTTGTAGAACTGAGTGAACCAGTCGATCTCCCGGCTGATCTGACTGCCGGGTCCGAAACGTCTGCCGCGCAGGTACCGGTCCGCCTTTATCATCTCCATGGTTATGCGGCGCTTGTAGACCACGCCGTCATACTTTTTCTTCAGCTCGATGAACACCTTGTCGAGGTTTCCGGGCACCCCGTAGCTGCGGACGCGCATTTTTTCCTTATATACGGGCTTTTCCAGGGACGCGCGGATCAGGTCAAAGTTCTCGGTATCATAGTATACATTGCAGATGGTATAGCGCGGATGTTCGTCGGGTTTCATATGCTCCGACATCCCGCTTAATACTGCCAGGTACTGTTCACGGGTCAGCAGGTATTTCTTTTCGTACCGCTCAAAGCAGGTTTGTATTTCGCTCATGGTGTTTCCTCCTTTCATCGCCGCGCAGGTTTCAGCCCGCCGTGTTTGTGACTGAGATGATAGCAGAAGCTCGGGAAGGAAATCTCCGAGAAACTAAAGCGAATTTTACGAAAATCATACGAAGCGTTTCGTATGGATTGCTGCAGTTTATAAGCCCGGGTTTGATTGTTTTTTTGAATCGAAACTGATATAATGGGTGCAAATTACGAGAGAAGGTGCGTGACCATGACCAACGATCCCAAACTGATCTATATTGCCGACGATGACGACAATATCCGTCAGGTCGTGAAAACCTTCCTGAGCAGCGACGGCTATGCGGTGGAAGATTATCCCGACGGAGATCTTCTGCTGGAACGCTTCAGGCAAAAAGCCTGCGACCTTGTGATACTGGATGTGATGATGCCGGGTTCGGACGGCTTTACCGTCTGCACGGAGATCCGAAAGCTCAGCACGGTGCCCATAATCATGTTGACCGCCCGGGATTCCGAGAACGACTACGCCATGGGCCTCGGGCTCGGAAGCGACGACTATATCACCAAACCGTTCTCCGCGATAGCGCTGCTGATGCGGGTAAGGGCCATTTTCCGCCGCATCGATTTTGAGAGCCAGAAACACGCGCCGGAGGCATCAGGCGGCGTGTGCGTCGGAAAACTGACGCTGGACGAAGACAAGCGGCACATCCTGCGCGACGGGCAGGCGCTCGCGCTGACGCCGACCGAGTACGAGGTATTAAAGTACCTGATGCTCCATGCGGATCAGGCGGTGTCCAGAGACGAGCTTCTGAATACCGTATGGGGCTTTGAGTCGGTGGTCGAAACGCGCGCTACCGACGACACCGTACGCCGGCTGCGCCAGAAGCTGGGCGGCTGCGGAGTCAATATCGCTGCCGTATGGGGCTACGGATTCCGGCTGGAGGAGACGAAATGAAGCGGAAATGGCATATAAAGACCCGCCTGCTGGTCACGCTGGCCGGTCTGACCTGCCTGGTTCTGGTGGCGGTCGCGGTAGCTTTCAACATATCTGTCAACGGGTATATCAGTTCGAGAGTGTCGGCCCAGCTTGACTCGGTGACGCGCAGCGTGTCGGATAACCGCCGCGTGGAGCGCGAGCCCAAAGCTCAGTTCGACGAACACCCGGACAAGATCATGGGCACGCGGGGCTCGGCTGTCGTACTGGATGAAAACGGGGATCCGGCCATGAATCTGCGCGGGGACAATGCGGCTGCCGGGGAACTCGCGAAATGGTACAGAGACAGGAGCAGGGGAAAGACGGTTTCAAATAAGACCGTTTCGCTTGACTCGGGCGATTACGCGGTATCTGCGATAGACGATCCCGTTGAGGACGGCAGGACGCTGCTCGTTTACGTGGACATCACGGCGATCAGAGCCTTTGCCAGGCAGGTGAACCTCGTGCTGCTTATCGTGATCGCCGCCGCGATACTGCTGTCCGTGCTGCTGAGCCGAAGGTTCGCCAGGACATTTGCGGCGCCGGTCCAGCGCCTTTCGGCCTTTGCGTCCCAAATCGGCAGCGGCGACCTGGAACCCCGGGAATTCCACTTCAGGGACGTGGAATTCGACGAACTCGGCAACTCAATGAACCGCATGGCGAAGGAGCTCTCCGACGCAAAGCAAAAGCAGGAGACCTTCTTCCAGAACGTTTCCCATGAGCTGCGCACGCCGCTGACTTCCATCCGCGGAAACGCGGAAGGCATCGTATACGGCATCATCGAGCCCCAGACGGCGGGGCGCGTGATCCTGTCGCAATCGGACAAACTGGGCGGCATGGTGGAAGATATACTCTACCTGTCCCGCATGGGCAAGGGCAAGCCGGAAGGCGCCGCGGAACCCATAGACCTGAGGGAGATACTGTCCCTGTGCGTATCCGAACAGAACGCGGAGGCGAAACAGAAGGGGCTTTCCTTCGCCTTTGACTTTGACGAAGACCCGGTCATGCTGGCGATACGCGAGCAGGACGCCCAAAGGCTGTTCGGGAACCTGATCTCAAACGCCGTGCGCTACGCGAACAGGGAGATCCGCCTGACGTGCCGCACGGAAGGGGAAAAGGCGCTCGTCCGCGTCGCCGACGACGGACCCGGCATACGGCCCGAGGACCTGCCTCACGTGTTTGAACGCTTCTATAAAGGAGAGGGCGGAAAGCACGGCATAGGTCTTGCCATTGCGCATTCCGTGGCAGAGGTATATCGCGGAAGGATAAGCGTCCGAAACGAGAACGGCGCGGTGTTCGAGGTCGTTTTCCCGGCGGATTAGCGGCACTGCATGACAAGATCAAAAGAACGCTGATTCGGAACGGACAGCGTTCTTTTCGTATATTCTGCGTATTTTCTGCTGTCGCTTTTCGGAGATTCTTTTGCCCCGGGATGGTACAATTGCAGCATAAATCCGAAAAGAACGGAGGCTTTCAACATGAAACGCAAAATGAGACGCAAAATGAAACGCATGACCCATATAATCTTCACGCTGCTCGTGGCTGCCGTACTGACGTTTACCGTTTTCAGGATAAACGCGGTCGAGACCACGGCCGGCGCGGAAAGCGCCCGGGCTTCCATGTCTTCGGTGTATTCGGACAGCTCGGCAAAAGCGCAGACGACGTCTTCAAACAGCATCAGCGGGACCGACGCTTCGGACGGTTTCTTTTCCGACCGGGATCTGTCCGGGGCATATGACGACGAAGTCTTCACCGTCACTCTAACCGGTTCTTCGGCGGAGTCGGATACCGGCAGCGTCGCCGTCAGTGGTTCGGAGGTGACGATCACCGCGTCCGGAACGTATGTGATCACCGGTACGCTTAATGACGGCACGATCATAGTGGACGCATCCAAAGACGACAAGGTGCAGCTCGTGTTAAGCGGCGTTACGATCCGGTCGTCCGACTTTGCCGCCATCTATGTCAGGCAGGCCGACAAGGTCTTCGTAACCCTTGCGGACGGTACCGAGAACTCGCTTGCCAACGGAGGCAAGTATACGCAAAAGGACGAGAATGAAGTCGATGCTGTAGTCTATTCGAAGGACGACATCACCTTCAACGGGACCGGGAGCCTCAGCATCACTGCCCCTTCCGGCAGCGGGATCATAGGCAAGGATGAGGTGACGGTCACCGCGGGCACGTATGAGATCACCGCGGCAGAGCACGCGATCCGCGCCAAGGACAGCCTGGCCGTTGCGGGCGGAACGTTCACGCTCTACACCACGGGGGACGGCCTGCATGCCGAAAACAACGACGACGATACGCTGGGGAACATCTATATAGCGGGCGGCAGCTTTGTGATCCGGGTGCGGGATGACGCGATCCATGCCAACACCATGCTTCAGATAGACGGCGGCAGCTTTAACCTCACTTCGGCCGAAGGCCTGGAAGCGACTTATATAAAGATCAACGCCGGCAGCATACAGATCGCTGCGTCCGACGACGGCATCAACGCGGCCAGAAAATCCTCGGCCTATACGCCTATGGTGGAGATCAACGGCGGCGACATCACCATCAGCATGGGCGCCGGGGATACCGACGGCGTGGATTCCAACGGCAATATCGTCATAAACGGCGGAACGATCAGCGTCACGGGGCAGTCTGCCTTCGACTATGACGGCACAGCCAGATTCAACGGCGGTACGATCATCGTCAACGGCCAGCAGGTCGACTCCATCCCCAACCAGATGATGGGCGGCAGAGGCGGCATGGGCGGCAGAGGCGGCATGGGCGGCAGAGGCGGCATGGGCGGAGGATGGGGCTGGTAAAGCGCAGCCAAACCCGTATGCCATGCGACTGAAACGAGAACCACTTGTTTTGCGATAGGGAAAGGAGGCTTATGGCAGTGAAAACGAAACTGTCAGCGCTCTTACTGGCCTGTTTTATGGCTATAGGCGCGTGTGCGGAAGGAGCGGTTTACACCGCGACCGAGACCGATCAGAGCGCGGTGGATGTTTCGGGCACCGAGAACGTTGTTATCGCCGGCGCCGCCATCATGAAAACGGACGGAGGCGCTTCAAGCGCCGATGCGGCGAGCTTCACGGGCGTGAACGCGGCGGTTCGCGTATACGACCAAGCCACGCTTACGATCAGCGATTCGGTCATCGAATCGTCTGCAGGGAACGCTACCGGCGTGTTCGCATATGCCGGCGGAACGATAAACATTACGAACTGCACCGTGAACGTGACCGGAGGCGGCGCGGGCGGCGTTCAGGTGGCGGGCGGAGGCACGCTGACAGGCAGCGATCTGACCGTGACCAGCGCCGGAAAAGCCGCGATCCGTTCGGACCGGGGCGGCGGGCTTATGATACTTGACGGAGGCACATATACGTCTACCGGCACGAACGGCTGCCCTGCCATTTACAGCACGGCGGACATCACGGTCTTGAACGCGATCTGCGTCTCTGAACGCTCAAGAGCGGTCATCATCGAGGGTAAAAACAGCGTGAAGCTGGAAAACGTCACCCTGGAAGGCAATGATCAGTCCACCAAAAGCGGGAGCATCCACGCCAATGTACTGCTGTATCAGAGCGCGTCGGGAGACGCGAAGGAAGGCACCGGCGTGTTCACGATGACGGGCGGGGAGATCACTTCAAACAGCGGCGCGATGTTCTACTGCACAAATACGTCAGGCGTGATAAACCTGAGCAATGTAAAACTGAACTGCCGGGCAGACGATACCCTGCTGATCGTTTCCGCGGGCCGCTGGGGCAGGGAAGGGCGCAACGGGGGCAGGTGCGAACTGAACGCAGAGGAACAGGAACTGTACGGCAAGATAACCGTGGACAGTATCTCCGAATTGACGGTAAAGCTGACCGCTTCGTCGTTCACGGGGAGCATAAACGAGGCCGGAGAAAGCGGAGCGGTACGGCTGGCAATGGACGGAAACAGCAGCTGGACACTGACGGCAGACAGCTATCTCGATCATTTTGACGGCGACCTTAAGAACGTCGACGCGAACGGATACCATCTGTTCGTGGACGGTTCGGAAGTCCTGTGAGGCAGGCTGTTTTCGGCGCTGCCGAATATAAAGCCGCATCCCGAAAAACTTTAGTACTCATGCCGCCGGGCTGCAAAATATGAACGCAGAGCGCCGGATACGGGCGCATCAAACACTGCCGTTTTGCGGGCAGGGCGGGACAAACCAAACGGTCCGGACTCGGGTATTGTGCGGACCGAAAGATCAAAAAAACAAAAAAACAGGCGCTGCGGCTCCTGTTTTTTGTTTGAATGTTCTATCCCCAGTATTTCGCGTCTATCATGCGGTACTGCAGCGCTTCGCTCACGTGGTCGCCGGTGATCTCCCTGCTGTCCTCCAGGTCGGCTATGGTGCGGGCGACCTTGAGCACACGCGTGTAGGCGCGGTTGCTCAGCCCCAGCTTGTCGCTGGCTTCGTTCATAAAGGCTGCCTGGCGCTGTGAGAAAGGCACTGTCGTCGTCGACGTTACCGTTCCCGCCAATACGATTGCGCTGGTGACGCTGCCTGAAAAAACGGAGCGGATGGAGCTGGGCAGCGGCGAGTATCATTATGAATACGCCACCCGGACCAGGCTTGAACAGGACCGCTACACCATGGAGATCCCGCTGCGCACGATGCTGGAGCATCCGGCTGCTGTACCGCTCATCAGGCAGTACATGCCCGGGATGCTGGACAATCCCATGATCCAGTACGTGATGAATGAACCGATCTCCGCCATGCTCGCCTACGCTCAGGAAGCAAAACCACTGTACGAGATGATACTGAAGGCGATGAACGACGCGGAGGAATAACTGCCGGCGGCGCAAATTGAGAGCAAGCTGACAGAGGTTATCGGGAGGACTGCATCAAATGAAATCAAGGAATCCGGTTTTGCCATTTGATCGCTATTTCCCTGACGGGGAGCCGCACCTGATCGGAGGAGAACTGTTTGTATATCCCAGCTGTGATCTTGTCCCTGGCAGTTATTGCTCTGACAAGCTGTTCGTTGTTCACAGCCGTGATCTTTCCGGCTGGACGGTTGACGGTCCGGTTTTCAGCTGCGCTGACCTTTCTTGGGATATGGCTGTCAGCTATCCGCCCGGACTGGCTGAAGCGAAAAGCTATAAGGAGCTTCCGAGTTATCTTAAGGACATGCTTCCCAAGCACATAAACTGGTTTCTGCCGTTCAGGATCTACAAGTCTATTGTAAAAAAGAGCATCTCAAAAACGGCAGGCGACGTAAGCAAGCGTATGCTGTATGCCCCGGATTCTCTGACTGTGGACGGTAAGTCCTATCTGTTTTTCTGTACCTCCGACGGGCGGGAGGGAGTGGCCTTTGCTGACGATCCCGTGGGGCCGTTTCGCGATCCCGTGATGATCACGGGAGACAAAACCGGCACACCGATCGAGGGGATCGACCCGGCGGTTTTCCGAGACGACGACGGAAAAGTGTATCTGTATTGGGGACAAATCAATTCTTTTGGCGCCGAGCTGACAGAAGACCTGACGAAGATCAAAGAAGATACGATCGTGCCCGGACTACTGACAGAAAAGGAGCATGGTTTCCACGAAGGCTCGTCCATCTGGTTTATGATACTGTACGTCGAGTCAATGCCAAGCTCCCGGTCAATGCATCCAGAGTATTTTCTGAGTATGTCTTCAGCCTCGTCTGCAGGCAGCTGCCTTGTACCGTTCTCCAGCATGGACAATAGGGAAGTGGATCTGTTGAGCGCATCAGCAACGCTCTTCTGCGGTATCTCGCATGCAAGGCGCAGGACTTCGAGTACCCTGATCTTGGTGTAATTATCTGACTTCACATAATGAACTATATCCATGATGACCTCCCGCTTT
>JAFWUC010000053.1 GCA_017518705.1 Clostridia bacterium | reverse complement strand
TTTACAGTTTGCCGGGCTGAAGGATCATAACGAGGAAGGAGGTGCAGGCACATGGTGAGACCCGAATCGTGTGGAGGGGTTTCAAAAGGGGTTTCAAAGGGGGTTCATTTTCAATTTTGGAAAAATGCGATTGTATCAAATACCTCAAATTAGTAGAGTTCGTTCGCGTTGGCGGCGGGAATGATGACTGCCCGGACCCCGTCCGCCCGGGCGGAAATTACCAGCGGCAGCGCTCCGCGGATGGGCCGCAATTCGCCGTTCAGCGCAAGTTCGCCCATTATGGCCACATCTTTTACGCTTAAGGGGTTAACGAGCTTGTTGCACGCCAGTATGTCTATCGCTATGGGCAGGTCGAAAGCCGCGCTCTCTTTTTTGATGTCCGCGGGAGCCAGGTTTATCACCAGCCGGTCACCCGGAAACTCATACCCGGTGTTTTTGACTGCGGATTTTATGCGCTCTTTGGCCTCTTTGACCGCCATGTCAGGCAGACCGACCATCTCGAAGGCAGGTATGCCGAGGGATAGATTGCACTCGACGGTGATGCAGATGCCGTCGATACCGCTTAAGGCGTAGCAGAGCGTACTGGAAAGCATAAAGTCCAAACCTTTCACTTTTATTGTCAGGTGCCTTTATTATACTAAGTCCGGACGGTTTGCGCAATCCGTTTTTTATTCCCGGCTCCGACTTTGCGCCCGGGCGGGCACAAAAGCTTGCCTCATGCCCGGGTTTCTGCTATAATTCAATCAGACCCGAATGGATGAAGCATAACTAAACCAACACGCAGGACGGACAGGATATGAACATATTTGTATGCGTCAAGCAGGTGCCCGCCACCAACAAAGTAGAGGTGGATGAGAAGACCGGCGTGCTGAAGCGCTCCGGCGTATCGAGCAAACTGAATCCATACGACCTGTACGCGCTGGAGACCGCGCTGAGGCTGAAAGAGCTGTGCGGCGCGAAGGTGACCGTGGGCACTATGGGACCGCCCCAGGCGGAAGCTGCCATACGCGAGACCTATATGATGGGCGCGGACGAAGGCTATCTGTTCTCGGACAGGCGGCTGGGCGGCGCGGACGTGCTGGCTACCAGCTACACGCTGAGCCAGGCGATACGTTCTCTGGGCGACTTTGACCTGATACTGTGCGGTAGGCAGACCACGGACGGCGACACGGCGCAGGTGGGTCCGGCGATAGCCGAGCACCTGGGCATACCCCACGCTGCGTGGGTGTCGCGCCTGGAACCCGCGGGGGACGGCATAGACGTCCAGCAGCGGCTGCAGGACGTTACGGAGACCGTGCACATACCGTTCCCGTGCCTGATCACCGTGGAAAAGGACATATACGTGCCGCGCCTGCCCTCGCTGAAGACCGCGCGTACTGTCAGGGACAGGCCGGTAAAGGTGCTGGGGCTTGGCGCGTTTCCCGACACGGACGAAAACCATTACGGCTTGAGCGGCAGCGCGACCCAGGTGGAAAGGATCTTCCCGCCGGAAAACGACGTGAGTCACGAGGTGTGGACGGGAAAAGACAGCGCGGACAGGCTGTTAAAGCGGCTTAAAGAGCGCAAGTTCATATAAAGGGAGGTGCTGACATGGCAAAGGTTGCCGTTCTGGAACGCAAATGCGACGGCTGCGGGCGTTGCCTGAGCAGCTGCCCCTTCGGAGCGCTGGAGCTGGAAAACGGCGTCGCACGTATGAACAGCGCCTGCAAAAGCTGCGGCAGCTGCGTAAAGGCGTGCCCCAAAAATGCGATAATCAAATTGGAGACCCGGACGGTCTCGGTGGATAAAAGCAAATGGCGGGACATACTGGTGTTCTGCGAGGTGAGCGCCGGCAGGCTCCACCCGGTGGGGCCGGAGCTGATCGGCAAGGCGCTGGAACTTGCTTCGCCGCTTGATTACAGCGTGAACGCGGTGATCGTCGGCAGCAGGATAAAAGAACTTGCGGATGAGCTGCTGCATTACGGCGTGAACAGGGTATACGCATACGACGCGCCGGAACTAGGCTATTTCAGGGCCGACGCCTATGCCGCATGCGTGGAAGATATCATAAAGCATACCAGACCGTCTGTGGTGCTGGTGGGTTCCACGCTGATGGGGCGCTCCCTGGCGCCCAGGCTCGCCACCCGCTTCCACACCGGCCTAACTGCGGACTGCACCAGACTCGAGCTCAGGGAAAACAGCGACCTGGTGCAGATACGCCCTGCCTTCGGCGGAAACATAATGGCGCAGATAATCACTGCCAATACCCGTCCCCAGTTCACCACGGTGCGCTATAAGGTGATGGACGCGCCCAAACGGCTAAATGACGCCGCGGGCGAGACGGTCTTAAGGGACATACCCGCAGGCGTGCGCGATTCGAAGATCACGCTCATAAGCTCTCAGGCAGTGCCTCCCGCCAAAAGCATTTCCGACGCCGAGGTGCTGGTGGTGGGCGGCAGAGGCCTAAACAAGAGCGCGGACCTGGAAATGGTTAAGGAGCTGGCGCGCTTGCTGGGAGGAGACTGGGCAGTCTCCCGCCCGCTGGTGGAAAAGGGTTGGGCAGGCAACGAAAGGCAGATCGGGCTGTCCGGCAGGACGGTGCGTCCCAAGCTCATAATCACCTGCGGCGTGAGCGGCGCCATACAGTTCGCCTCCTGCATGAACATGAGCGAGTACATAGTAGCCATAAACACCGACCCGCAGGCGCCCATATTCAAGGTCGCCCATACCGCGATAGTGGGCGACATATATGAGATACTGCCCCAAATGATCGATAATCTCAAGGAGGGCGCACATGAACGGCTATAACACGGTGACGCGGGAAGACATAGAGTATTTTCGGAGTTTCATGCCGGGCCGCGTGTTCACTGCCGAGGACGCGCTTTCCGATTATACCCACGACGAGATGACCGAGTACGGACGCTTCGCGCCCGAGGCGGTACTGCAGGCGGAGAGCGCCGAAGACGTGTGCCGGGTGCTGAAATACTGCAACGAAAAGCATATACCCGTCACTCCCCGCGGCTCGGGCACGGGACTGTGCGGCGGCTGCGTGGCGATATACGGCGGCGTGGTGCTGTCCACGGAGAAAATGAAAAAAGTCCTGGAAGTGGACGAAAAAAACATGACCGCCACGGTGGAACCCGGCGTGCTGCTGATGGAGTTCCCCAAGTCCCTGGAGGGCACGGGGCTGTTCTATCCGCCGGATCCCGGCGAAAAAACGGCCACCATGGGCGGCAACGCCATGACCAACGCGGGCGGCATGCGGGCAGTGCGCTACGGCGTGACCCGGGACTACATACTGGGCATGGACGTGGCGCTGGCGGACGGCACGCTGCTGCACCTGGGCGGAAAGACGGTAAAGACCTCGTCCGGATACAGCCTGATTTATCTTATGATAGGCAGCGAGGGCACTCTGGGCTTTCTTACGGGCCTCACCGTCAAACTCATACCGGAACCCAAGGTCAATCTGTCGCTGCTGATACCTTTTGACGACCTGGACAAGTGCATAAAGGCGGTGCCGGAGATACTCTCCTGCGGCTGCGAACCCACGGCGGTGGAGTTTATGGAGAGGGAAGTGATCTCCTGCGCGGAGGAATACCTGGGCAAGCAGTTCCCGGACACCGGCTCCGACGCGTACCTGCTGGTGAGGCTGGACGGCATAAGCGAAAAGGCACTGGAACAGTCGGTGGACAGGCTGACGGACACCGCGCTCGAACTTGGCGCGCGGGACGTGCTGCTGGCGGACACGGACGAAAGAAAGGAGAGCATCTGGAGCGCGAGAGGCGCGTTCCTGGAGGCGATAAAAGGCAGCACATCCACCATGGACGAATGCGACGTGGTCGTGCCCAGGAACTCCATAGCCGAGTTCGTTACGCGGCTTACGGCGATCTCACAAAACTCGGGCCTGCGCATCCGTTCTTTCGGCCACGCGGGAGACGGCAACCTGCACATATATGTATGCCGTGACGACGTGCCGGAAGATGTATGGAAACAGCGCCTGGACGCCGTTATGGAACAGCTGTACGCCGTCGCCGCGGAGCTTGGCGGTCAGGTGAGCGGCGAACACGGCATAGGCCATGCCAAAAAGGCGTTTCTCAGAGAGAGCCTGGGCGACAGGCAGCTGGAACTTATGCGGGGCATAAAGGCGGTGTTCGACCCCAACGGGATACTGAATCCCGGCAAGGTTGTTTAGAGGGCGGGGGATCCCGCCGCAGCTTAAGAAGATACGGACCGGGGGAGCGCAAATGCTGGGAATATGGATGTGGGCGGACAGCGTGGCGGCGTGCGGCGCTGACAGAGTGTTTGACGATTGCGCGCTGATCGGCGTAACGGATGTGTTTTTCCTGACAAAGGGATTGAGCGGACGGTGCGCGTTCGGTACCCGTCTCGCGCCGGCTATGGCAGAGGGCAGTGACCTGCTTTCGGAAGCCGTCAAAGCTGCGCACGCAAGGGGTATGCGTCTGCACGCCTGGTTCACCTCAGCCCAGGACAAACACTGGTGCGCGGAGCATCCGGAAAACGGGTTGTACCACCTGACCCAGGGCCGTTCAGACAGAGTGGTCAGCATCACCGAGCCGGAGTACGCGCGCTTCACGCACGATGTCATTGCGGACATGCTTAAGAGGTATGACGTGGACGGCGTGCATCTCGATTATATACGCTACAACCACCTGCTGTACGGCTGGAGCGACAGCGATCTGGACAGATATGCCAAGCAGGGCGCGGACACTAGTCGCTTAAGGGAACTGGTGAATAAAACGTTCTACGGCGGGGAAACGGATAAACAGGCCGTGTTTGAGGCGTTCCGCCGGGGAGATAAGGACGTCTGCGCGCTGGTCAGGACGCGTATCGAAAACTTGTGCCGCTTTGCCGACGCGGTGCTGGAAGGCGTGCGTCAGGCGCGCCCAGGCATAACTCTGAGCGCCGCGCTCATGCCTGAAGGAGCATACGATACCGTATTTGCCCACCTGCACTACGGACAGAGCTATGCCGAACTTGCCGGGCGTTTCGACATGATACTGCCCATGGCGTACAGTTTTGCCTATGGCATGGACAGCGAGTGGGTCAAAAAGGTCACACAGGGCGCGGCAAGGTTCGGCGCAAAGGTCCTGACGGGGCTGCACGCCTATGACGGCGCCACCGCTCTGACGCTCAGGCGCGACGCGGACGCGGCGCTGGAAATTGAGGGAGCGGAGGGCGTGTGCCTGTTCAGGTACGGCGCTTTCGTACCGGCAGCGGTCAAGGCGGACAGCCTGACTGTCGTAAATCCCACGGACGTTCCCGTCACGGAGCTTGAAATATCGAACGCCGCGGAGACCCAAAGGGTCAAAGTGCTTATCGCCCCTGGGGAGCGTGCGGAAAAGCCGCTTCCGTTTGCTGCCGATACGCTGCGCGCGTGGTCGGGCGAAAAGGAGATCTGCGCGTATTTGGGGTGAACGACGCAGGACAGGTATATTATAGATTGGGAGGTGCGCTATGGCAGGATTGCCCGGAGACTCCATAAAGATAGCAAGGGAATACATGGATTCGCTATGCGTGGAAAGCCGCCTTCTGGGCGCGGTCAAACCCTGCGCGGCGCTTGAACTGCTGGGACACAGGTTTGCGACGCCCATAATGACGGGCGCGCTCAGCCACATCGACCTGGTCGGCATGGCGGAAGGCGCGCGTCTGGCGGGAGCGCCGGTGTCCATAGGCATGGGAGACGACCTGACGCTTGGTGATGTGCTCAAGACCGGCGCCAAGGTGATAAAGATAATCAAACCGTACGCCGACCGTAACGAGATATACGACCGTTTGCGCTTCGCAAGAGAAAACGGAGCGATAGGCGTGGGCATAGACATAGAACACTCGCTAAAGCCCGACAGCCCCGAGGACGACGTGGTGCTGGGGCAGAGGATGCATTTGCCGACGCTTGAGGAGATCGGGGAGTTCATCCGCTATGCGAAGCTGCCGTTTTTCATAAAAGGCGCGCTGAGCGTGAGCGACGCGCTCAGGAGTGCAGACTTGGGCTGCGCGGGGGTCATACTGAGCCACCACAACGGTATAATGCGCTGCGCGGTGCCTCCCGTAAGGCTGCTGCCGGACATCAGAAAGGCGGTAGGCAGCAGTCTGCTTCTGATAGCCGACGGCGGCATCGAAAGCGGCTACGATGCCTTCAAAGCGCTGGCGCTGGGCGCGGACGCGGTGTGCGTGGGCCGCGCGCTTATGCAGCCGCTTAAGGACAACGGCGCGGAAGGCGTCAGGCAGACTATCGAGACGATGACCCGCCAGCTGGAGATAATGCTGTACCGCACGGGTTCAAAGGACATAAAGCATATCGATCCGGCTGTTATCTGGGACGCAAGAAGATAAACGCGCCGGGCGGACGAAAGGAGACGGACCATGGCCGAGCATTTCAACTGTTTTCCCCTTAAACATTTCGCGGGCATAGTGGCGGACTGCATGGATGTGGAGCTGCCGGAAAGCTTTGCGCCCGGCATCACCTGGGTGTCCGATATACTGAAAGCGCGTCTGGGCGGCAAGGCGGACCGGGCGGTGCTCTATCACGCCGACGCGGTGGGCCAGTATATCTGGCAAAAGTATACCGACCTGCTGGCTCCCGTGTATATGCACACCTTGATGGCTGTCCCGTTCATCAGCACTGTGATGTCCGTGACGCCCGTGGCCCACGCTTCCATGTATACCGGCATGGATCCGGAGGGGCATGGCATCCGGACTTACGTCAGACCCAGGCTGGACTGCGTCACGCTGTACGACGTGCTGATCGCCCTGGGCAAAAAAGTCGCTATCGTGGCCCAGCAGGATTCCACCTTCCTGCACATTTTCGCCGGGCGGGACATGGACTATTTCGAGTGTGCCCACGCGGTGGAAGTGCAGCAGAGGTCACTGGAACTGATCGCGAGCGACAGGTACGACGTGATAAGCATCCACACATTCGACTACGACAACGCCGCCCACGCTTACGGGCCGGAATCAAAAGAGGGACTTAACGCCGTCGCGCTGGAGGCGGAAGGCTTCCGCAAACTGGCTGAGGCGCTGGAAAAATATAAAGGCAAGCACCGAATACTCATGAGCTATTCGCCGGACCACGGACAGCATCTTATTCCGGGCAACCGGGGCGCCCACGGCGATACCTGCAATGAGGACATGAACATACTGCACTTTTTCGGAACTATAGCGTGACAGGGGAGGCACATATGGAAACAAGGACGATATATCTGGCGGGCGGATGCTTCTGGGGAGTACAGAAGTTCTTTGACCAGTTCGAGGGCGTGTTATCTACGAAAGTCGGCTATGCGAACGGTCCGGACTCGGCGCCGTCCTATAAAGAGGTGCGCGCCGGCAGCGGGCACGCCGAGACCGTGATGATAGAGTACGACCCGGAGCGCATAACGCTCAAACAGCTGCTGGATTTTTACTTTATGGTGATAGACCCGCTCTCCGTGAACAAACAGGGCGAGGACGAGGGCGTGCAGTATCGCACGGGGGTGTATTACACTCAAGAGGAACAGCTGCCCGAGATCGAGCAGGCGTTCGGCGAGCAGGAAGCAAAGGCCGGAGGCAAGCTGGCGGTAGAGCTTATGCCGATCAGGAACTTTTTTGACGCGGAGGAGTACCATCAGAAATACCTGGACAAGAATCCGGGCGGCTACTGCCATATCCCCGCGAAAATGCTTAACCTCAAATGACGGGATCGTTACAAGCTTATGGATACGGGCATTATTAAAGACGAGAACGGCGCATACCGCTGGACCGGCACAGAAGACAAGCGGTACGAACAGAAAGCGTCCGGCATCGCCCTTTATGTAAGCGGCGGGATCTGCGCGGTGTTTATTATCATGGGGCTGGCGCTGGGCGGCGGCATGCGGGGCGTGTTTCTGCTTATGGGTCTCGCGGCGATGGCGGTCGTGGGCGGCACGTGCCTGCTTATGAACCGCTTTGGCGGGCAGCGCAGGCAGCGCTACATAATGACCGAAGAGTATGTGGGCTTTCGCAGGAGACGGTATTGCGCTCCGTTCAGGTTCAAAAGCATCAAAAAGGCCGCGGTGTTCCCGTCCCGGAACATGATCGAGCTGTATCAGGCGGCAGACTCGGGGGCGGTGTTCGTGCCGCGGGAGGACTTTGAGTTCGTGAAGGACTTTATACTTAAGCGTCTCCCCGAGAAAACAGTAGTGGTATACGAGTGACGGCGCGGGTGTCACACCAAACAGGCAGGAAAGCGGTGAAGGAATATGGATCTTGGCGGTATAAAAAACGTGATACTTACTCAGGGAGTGAACCTGCTGGGCGGCATGGCGGCGCTGGTCATCGGCTTGTTCATCGTCCATTGGGCGCTTAAGCTGCTGTCGCGCAGCGCGCGTTTCCAGAAGATCGACCCCATGGTCAGGGGTTTTCTGGAGAATCTGCTGAAAATACTGCTGTACGTCACGGTGATACTGACGGCGGCGGGCATAATGGGCGTGCCCCTCACCAGCTTTCTGACGCTGCTCGCTTCAGCCAGCGTCGCCATAACCCTTGCCATGCAGGGAGCACTGAGCAACTTTGTGGGCGGAGTCACGGTCATGCTCATAAAGCTCCTGAAACCGGGCGACTTCGTGAAGGTCGGCGAAACGGAGGGCACGGTACAGAAGATAGGCATATTCTACACCGAGCTGACTACGCCGGACAACCGCCATATTTCCATGCCCAACAGCGCTTTGACCGGCACGGCGGTGGTGAATTACACGCGTGAAGGCACCCGCAGGGTGGACGTCACGTTTTCGGTAAGCTATCCTTCGGATATAGACAGGGTCAAGCAGACGCTGCTTGGTGCGGTGGAACGGACGGGCGGTTTGCTAAACGAGCCGGAGCCGATAATAAGGCTGAACGAATGTGCCTCGAGCAGCCTTGATTTTACGGTGAAAGTGTGGTGCAGGGCGTCCGATTACTGGACCGTCAAGTGGGACCTGACCGAGAACGGCAAAAGAGCGCTGGACGCGGCGGGCATAGAGATACCGTACCCGCAGCTGGACGTGCATATGAGATAGCAGATAGTAAAAAAGCACACGGGCAGGAACGACCGCCCGTGTGCTTTTTAATATGCTCAGTTGTACTTATAGCCCAGCAGCCATTTTATTATGTAACTGCCCAGGGTGTTGCCGAGCGCGGCTACGGGTATCAGCCACCAGTTGAGGCTGAGACCTATGCCGGCGTAGCCCATCAGCGCTATGGAGTGGGCGTAGGCACTCAGAATGAACAGCGTCACGCCGTAGATCACGTGGGGCAGGCGGCTCCCATTCAGCACCTTGGGAGGCGCGGTTGCCAGGAACATGCACGCGCCGCACATAACGCCCTGCCAGAGTACTTTGAGCGGGTCGGAATACTTGCACATGAGCTCCTTCGCGCTGTCGCTTATCTCCGGCAGGAAATGCCCCGCCAGAAAGCCTGTGACAAAGGCGCCGATGAGGTTGAATACCAGCATTATCAGCTTCTGAATGGGGGAGTATTCCGGTTTCGCGACCCGCCCGGTGAACAGGAACGCGTCGAAACTCACCACGAACCACAACCCCGCGCTGAACAGCACCGCGCCGGGGATGCCGCCTCCCGCTTTCAGGTTCACCACGCAGCCCATGGCAATCAGCGCGCCGGCGGCTATGGACTTGGGAATGTTCGTTTTCGCGGGCGCCTCAAAGCGCGCTTTCAGCTTATCGGTCAATGAAATGCTCATATAAAAACTCCCTTTCCGCAGGTATCTCTATTATTTCGTGAAAATCGACCCTGTCCACGCGCAGGATGTAACCGTCTTTGGTTTTTTCGGCGGCGATCGGTCTGCCGCCCGGCTGCAAGACGGCGGAAACAGGCTTTTTCAGCCGCAGTTTCAGCGTGATGTCACGGCAGGGAGGTATCTCCGAAAAGCTGGGGACGGACGGGTCGCTGTGAGGACCGTTCATGTTGACCAGCTGTATGAGCAGCCTGCCGTCTTTGTAAAGCTCGGTCTTTTCCAGTATCCCGTCGCAGGAAACCAGGCTGCACAGCGGTGTGTGCAGTTCGTTTAAGAGCTTACGCATCAGCCGTTTGTGCGCTTCCTGCCGCCCCTGAACGTAGGCGGTGCCCATGTCCGCGCCCACGCAGGCGATCCTGCCGGAACCGTATGGGATAACGACGGCGAAGGGACAGCGGGCTTCCTTTGGATCGGAGCAGACCTCGGCGACCGTGCGGGCGTTTGACGCGACCAGCGCGCGGGCGCCGTAAACGCTGCCGTAGCACTCCCCGTCGCAGGAAAAGAAGCTCGGATCGCCCTCTTTGTCTCCGACCGAGACGCCTATGCCCGCGCTTTCCAGCATCCTGCAGGCGTTTACGCCGTTCACCAGCAGGCTGCCGCCCGCTTTCGCGTAATCCAGCAGAATTTTAAGCGTTTCGGGTTCAAGCCCCTCGTATAATTCCGGGATAAGTATCACGCCCCACTTTTCGGGGTCTGCGAGGGTGTGTTCGGACACGACAGACACGTTGTGGCCCAGGTCGCATACCAAAGAGACCAGCCCCATGATCTTGTCGCTGCCGATGCGGCTGAACGGCCTGTCGCATTCAAGGTAGCGGTCGTGCCTTGAGAGCAGCACCGCCGCCTGGGGCACGATACGGGCGCAGAAACAGTACGGCTGCCTGGCGCGGATCATTTCCTCCAGCGGCTTTAAGCGCCTTATCTGCCACATGCGGGGCGAACCGTCCCGGTATTGCGGTATGTAGTCCTGAAAACCGCCGCCCAGGGAGGTGACACAGGCGGCTTCCTGCATAAGCTGGACGGGTTCCTTAGTGAAACGTCCCGGCGTCGTCCCATCGCGGTCGACCCGGAAATTCCAGGCCATAAGATCCCAGGACGCGCCCTGAGACGCCAGCGTGCGCGCGGCGGTGCGGGCTGAGGTCACCGAGCGCCAGGGCGCGAAATCCCCGGACAGGTAATCTATGCCGGCGGGTACGGGCTCGGGCATATAGTCCGAACACAGCCAGTTTGAGGTGATCTGGAACTCGGGGTAGTCTTTATGTACTTCGTCCGTATAATGCTTCACATATCTGCGGAAACACTCACGGCTGAAGTCCATGAACATGCGGTATTCCTTTGTGCCGGGCTCGGAGGGCAGCCTGCCGTTTAAGTCGATGCCGTACTCCTTTTCGAACGCGCGCAGGGTCTCCGGGTCGTAATCCTGGATCGTAGCCCAGCACTCGCCGTCTATCCACGCGCCGTCCACGCCGTACTTTCCGGCGAGCTCCTTGAGCTGGGGGATGAGCACCTCGTCTGCGTATTTAAAGCCGTACGTGCGGGTATAGCGCGTTTCGCGGCTGCCGTCCGGGCGCATGGCAGCGTTTTCCGGGTGTTCCAGGCAGTATTTTTCGTCGAATACGCCGGAGTAATGCATGAACAGGCCGACGCCCTCTTCACGCGTCACCCTGCGCCATATTTCCAGCGGATCCCCGGCTATGCAAGGCATGGCGTTGCCTATGCCGGTCGGATAGCTCGCCCAGCCGGGGTGGCCCTTGCAGTCGATCTGCAGGTAGTCCGGATGCAAAAGACGGCAGATCTCGCGGATGTCTTCCTCGCGGAGCGTCCCGCCTATGGGGGAGGGACAGGACGCGGGGGCAGCGTGAAAGTCGAAATGCAGCCCGAAGGCGCAGGCGCTTCTGCGTTTCATATCGCACCTCCCGAATGATATCAAGATTATAAACGATTGCCGGAAAGCTTGCAAGCATATCACTTGAATTAAGCCGAAAAACTGGTATAATATACCATTGGACAGTTTGAGTAAGAGGAACGCAATATGGATATGAAAAACGCCAACTGCATGACCGTGGTCGTGGGCAAACGCGCCAGCAAGACCGGCTTTGTGATGGTCGCCCACAACGAAGATGACTATACGCACGCGCGGATGCGCCACTTTTTCGTGCCCGCGAAGGACTGGGAGGAAGGCACGCTGCTGCCCGCGGAAGAGGGATACACCCGCATACCCCAGGTCAGGCATACGTACGCCTACTGGTGGTGTCAGGTTCGGGGACCGGAGGGCGGCCTGTCCACATCCGACAGTTTCGTGAACGAGAACGGAGTGGTCATCGTGTCGGATTCTTCCTGCGGTTCCCGCGAGTACGAAGAAGAGGAAGTACATTCCAAGGAAGGGATAATATACGAACTGCGCAGGGCATTGGCGGAAAGAAGCGCCAGCGCGCGGGAAGGCCTTAAGACAGGTATTGAGCTGATCGAGAAATACGGCTACGCATCCGACGGGCGCATTTACATTATAGCGGACAAAGACGAAGCGTTCATGCTGCAGGTCGTGCACGGGCACAGGTACATGGCTGCCCGCGTTCCGGACGACGCCGTAGCCGTTATGCCCAACCACTACACCCTGCATTCCGTGAACGACGCGGAGGAGATGTGGTATCCCGCTGACCTGGCGGAGTACGCCGCCAAGCGGGGCTGGTACACTCCCGCGAAAGAGGGAGACCTGTTTGACTTCGACTTCGCGAAAGCGTATCAGGCTGTCAGGACATACCGACATCCCGAAAACACGCTGAGGCAGAAATACGCTTCCCAGCTGCTTTTGGGCAGAAAATGGGACGACAGGACCGAGGGCTATCCTTTCTGCGTCAGAACGAAAAAACAGGTGGGCGTGGAGGACCTGATGAAGGTGATGTCGTTCCATTACGAAGGCACGCCTAACGACGTGCGCTTCGGTCCCGGCATGTCTCCCCACGACACGCCGGTGAGGCGCATCTGCACGGGCACCACCGTCGAAAGCGAGATATACGAGTTTACGGACGAAAACAGGCTTCTGACCGCCTGGACGGCGTTTGGACGCCCCTGCGAACAGCCGTACATCCCGCTGCATCCGCTGTGCGGCAATGTGAGCGAGCTGGAGGAAGCGGAGTTCGACCCGTTCAAGGAGGCGGAAGGCCATTTTCTGCCCCAGAAGGGCGCTACCGAATACCGGCCCACGCCGTGGCAGAGCCTGAAAAACCACGAAAACCTGTGCGAGTTCAGGTATGGCGAGGTCATAGGCGAAGTCGCGGGATTCAAGCGCAGGCTGCTGGAGGAATTCAAAAAGTCCGAGGCGGAGCTGAGAAAACAGAAACCGTCCGCCAAGGAAATAAACGCTGCCGATACGGACAGGGTGCTTTTGGCGGTCAAGCGCACGGAGGACAGATTCCTGGGCGGCAGGCTGGATAACACCGATATACTTTCTGCTTCGATAACGGACTGCGGGGAAGGCGGATTCAGGGCGCGCGTCACTTTCACGGCGGACGCTCCCGAGGAAAGCAGCCTTTTGTTCGGACCGGGCAGGTTCGAGACCTGCAGGTACGCCATGCCCGCCGCGGGGAGCCTTAAAAAGCGGCGCGGCGCCTGGAGCATGGAGTTCGAGTTCCGTTCCCGCCCGCTGGAAAAAGACGGCGCGGGCGTGTACGAGTATATCCTTGGCGGAAGGAACAAAGACGGTTCCTCTTTCGCGGCCATGTGCCTTATGGATACGGACGATAAAGGGAACGCCGGGATCAGGAAATAGATATGGGCGCGTTCCTCGCCATAGATCTGAAAAGCTTTTACGCCTCGGTGGAGTGTGCCCAGCGGGGGCTTGATCCGCTGGACACGAACCTGGTGGTGGCGGACGCTTCCCGTACGGAGAAGACCATCTGCCTCGCGGTGACGCCGCCGCTTAAGCAGCTTGCGGGGCTGGGAGGCCGGGCGCGGCTGTTTGAGGCGGTGGAGAAGGTGCGGGAGGCCAATGCCCTGCGCCGGATGAAGGCGCCGAACCGCACGTTTACCGGCCAGAGCTACATAAAAAGCGAACTGGACCGGGATCCGTCGCTGGAACTGAGCTTCCTGACCGCCAAACCCCGCATGGGCCTGTACATGGAGTACTCGGGCAAGATATACACCATATACGCCAAGTATATTTCCCCGGACGATATACACGTGTACAGCGTGGATGAAGTGTTCATCGACGCCCAGCCTTATCTTAAGATATACGGCCTCACGCCCAAGCAGCTGTGCGAGAAACTTATACACGAGGTGTACGACGAAACGGGCATCACGGCCACGGCGGGCAAACGCACGAATTTGTACCTGGCCAAGATAGCCATGGATATAGTCGCCAAGCGCATGCCGCCGGACGACAAGGGCGTGCGCATCGCGGAGCTGGATGAAATGGAATACCGGCGCCAGCTGTGGGACCACAGGCCGCTCAAGGACTTCTGGCGTGTGGGCGGCGGTACCCAGCGGAAACTGGCCGCCATGGGCATATACACCATGGGGGACATTGCCCGCTGCTCGATCGGAGGCGCGGACGAGCGCGCCAACGAGGAGACACTGTACAAGCTGTTCGGCGTGAACGCCCAGCTGTTGATAGATCATGCCTGGGGCTACGAGAGCTGCGAGATGCGGGACATCAAGGCGTACCGGGCCAAGGCATCCTCACTGTCCAACGGGCAGGTGCTGGCGGAGCCTTACGAAAACGAAAGTGCCCGGGTGGTCATCCGTGAGATGGCGGCGAAGCTGGCACTGCAGCTGAGCGCGAAGGGACTTAAGGCGGGCATGATCGCCGTGGGCGTAGGCTACGATCATGAGAACCTGAACGACCCGGAACGCATGAAGACGGTGGGCAGGGAGGTCGAAAGGGATTTTTACGGCCGCTTCGTGCCCAAAAGCGCCGCGGGCACTTACAGGTTCCCGAAGCCGACCGCGCTCAGTGAGGAGTTTGACCTGGCGGTAAGGCGCATATTCGATTCGGTGACCAACAAAAACCTGCTCGTCCGGCGCATGAGCGTGGCGGCGGTGGAAGTGGCGGACGAACACAGCCCCGCAATGTCCGTGCCGGAACAGATAGGCATGTTCGATACGGGCGGGACGGAGGAATGCGCGGGACCGGCGCTTGATGAAAAACGCCTGAGCCGTCAAAGGGCGATAAACGAGATACAGCGGCGCTTCGGAAAGAACGCGATCTTTACCGGCCTGAATCTGGAGAAAGGCGCGACGGCGCTGGAGCACAACAAGCAGATAGGGGGGCATAAGGCGTGAATGATTACTCGGACATAATCGCGCTGCCTCATCCGGTCTCGAAAAAACACCCGCAGATGGGCAGGCTGGAGCGGGCAGCTCAGTTCGCGCCGTTCGCCGCCCTGGGCGGTTACGAGGAATTGATCGCGGAATACTCCAAAGCGATGGAAAAACGGGCAAAAGAAGTTGAAAATCCGGAGGCACACGCTGCCGTCCGGGATGGGGAGACCAAACAAAATGCAGAATAAAAGCGGATACAAAGCGTTTTTGAGCTATGTGTTCATAACACTGGCGGCGGCGATGATGGCGGTCAACTATTACATTTTCGTGCTGCCCAACGCTTTCGCGCCGGCGGGCATAAACGGTATCGCCACCATGGTGCAGTACTTAAGCGGCGTGAGCATAAGCTATATGTCGCTGCTCATAAACATACCGCTGGCCATCGCCGGGTTCATTTTGATCGGCAGGAGCTTTACGGATAAGACGCTTTTGAGCGTGCTGGTGTTTTCCGGTGTGCTGCTTTTGTTCCAGAGGCATGTGATAGACATAGACAAGTTTATTTATCACACCCAGGACAGCAAAAGCACCATACTTGCCCCCATAGCCGCGGGTGCGGTGAACGGGCTAATCTACGGCGTGACGGTGAGGAGCGGGGGAACGACGGGCGGCACGGATTTCATCGCCGCTTACGTGCACAAGATACACCCGGAGATCGCTTTCACAAAAGTGCTGCTGGTGTTCAACGCCCTGGTAGCCATGTCCAGTTACTTCGTGTACGGCTACAACTTCGAACCGGTGATCTTAAGCATAATCTACACTTACCTGACCACGCACATATCCGGCGGCATAATCCGCGGCGGCGAGGCGGCGGTGAAGATCGAGCTTATAACCCAGGACCCGGACGGGCTTAAGCGGGAGATAATCGAAAAGCTCAGGCACTCCGTTACCATCATCCGCGCCATAGGCGGGTATTCCGGCACAGAGAAGACCATGATGATCTGCGTGGTCAATCCGCACCAGATAAAGGATTTTCTGGAGATCATACACAAATACCCGGGCACGTTTGCCTGCGTGAGCGACGTGACCAGCACCATAGGCAATTTCAAGCACATCTCCGGCCATAAGAAATAAAGCCGGGATCGAAAAAACCGCGGCTGTCATCAAAGACAGCCGCGGTTTCGTATGCGCCGGTTTATTTCCCGTTCAGGCCTTCCATGCGCATCATTTTTTCCAGCACGTTTATATCGTTGGTGATGTCTATGGCGTCGCTCTTGTAAAGTTTGTCCAGCTGAGTATCGAAGCCTTCAACCACCTTGTCCATGGCGCCCTCGATGTTGAGCATGGAGTTGCGGATGCTTTCGCTGCTGTGGTTGTTCTGCTTCTCCAGTTCCGCGTAGCGGCCCAAAAGCTTAAGCGTGGCGGGCAGGTAGTACTCCATGAAGCTCTGTATCTCTTTTTCCCGCTCGGGTTTGCTCTTGACCACGTAGAATATGGAAGCGGTGGTGGCCTCTATGTGGTAGATCTTGTCGGACATGGTCTTGTCCTGTATCCGGTCGTTCAGGGTGCGGATCTGCAGCAGGATCTTGTCGTATGCGTCGGTCGCTTCTTCGGTGTATGTGGTCTTGTCGGGGCGGGGGGCGGTCCTCTGCCTGACTTCGTCCTCGGCGGGCCTGCCGTTGGGCGTGAGTACTATAAGGCCGCGGGCCTTGTCGATGTAAGTTGTTTGGGGCAGCTTGCCCTTGCGCTTGAGCTGGCGCACGCAGGTCATGACCTGGGCGTCGGACATGTTGAGCGCGTTGGCAAGGGTGGAAACGTAACACGCGTCACGGCCGTGCAGAAAGGCGAACACGTCGTCGGATTTGTTGCTGAAGCTGCGCGCGATCATGCTTATGGCAACGGCGACCATCGCCACCACCGACAGGGGCCACAGGTATCCGCCCGCGCCCACTTCGCTCAGCGCGTACAGGGCGAACAGTATGTTGGGGATCAGCGTCCATGCCGAGTTTGATTTCTTTCCCCTGTACTGCCGCTTGAAACGCTTGTACAGCCATATGGCCCCGAAAAAGCGCAGACCGGGGATGAACAGCATCAGGAAGTTTACTATAAGACCGGCGTCCAGCTTGAAGCTGTCATTGTTGTCGGCGTTATTGGTTTGACTCATTTATTGCTCCCAATCAAACGATATTACCTTATATTATACCACTTCGGGGCTATGGATGTGTTAAAATGCGGTTATTGATTGGCGGATAAGACTAAAATACTGTTTGAAAAAACCGCCCTGTCCGGTTGGGACAGGGCGGGAGGATGAAAGTCTCAGGCGTTTGGTTTTTCCGGAAGTTCGTTCAGGATGAAGTTGTATGTGGCTTCATCGATGGGATAATACTGGTCGAACATATCCCTGAAGCTGCCGTTCTCGTCCGCTACGGGCTGCATCACAGGAGCGCCCGGGAGCGTGGCGGCGTACTGCTGCAGCTTCCAGATAGCCTGATACGTCACGTCGCCCAGGGTGCCGTATTCGCCGTCGGAGAACATTATAGCGTCTCCGTCCAGCCACCCGGCGCTTATCAGCGCATCCTGGAAGGCGCGCACCAGTACGGGATCGTAGATCCACATTCCGTCGTATACGTCGGGCTCGGGTGTGGGTTCCGGCGTAGGCTCGGGCGTAGGTTCGGGAGTGGGTTCCGGTGTCGGCTCAGGCGTCGGTTCGGGAGTCGGCTCGGGAGTCGGTTCCGGAGTAGGTTCGGGCGTGGGTTCCGGCGTAGGTTCCGGTGTCGGCTCGGGCGTGGGCTCATCGGTAGGCTCCGCTGTGGGCTCGGGCGTAGGTTCAGGCGTTTCGGTCACGGCAGGGGGAGGACTTACTCTCACTACCGTGCTCCTGAGCACGTAACCGGTCATATCGCCGCAGATCACGCGCACCCAGTTTTCGGAGTATTCGGTGACTTCATATATGCTGCCGTTTTCCAGCACAGCCAGAGGATAGCCTTCAGCTTCGTCGCAGGTGTCGTACAGTATCGCGCTTTCCGCGCTGACCTGGGCGTACATTTCGCCGGGCACGGCGGGTTTGAACGTCTCGATAGCGGTGGGAACGGGCGTCACTACGTCTTCGGGCGTGGGCGTCGGTTCGGTTTCCGCCGTGGGTTCGGGAGTAATTTCGGGCTCAGGCGTGGGAGTGAGCTCCGAAGTGGGCGCGGGAGTTGGTTCCGCAGTGGGCGTAGCGGTGGTCTGCGCCTGCTTGGAGTACACGTCGAACTCGTCGCTCAGGCCGTAAGCCACGAACTGGTTGGCGGGGTTTAATATCTTGAGCCACTCTCCGCCCGTGGCGCTCAAAATGTATTCCGCAGTGTTGGACACGTTCCATCTGGGGAAGTTGATGTCCGGCTTTTCGTACAGGGCGGTGCCGTTGGCCTTGGCCCTTACGTACAGCGTCTCGAACACTTCGGTAAACTGGATCTCGTCGGAAGAAGCGGGATACACAGAGGGGTTAAGGTATCTGCCGTCCAGCAGCAGGTCCAGCGTGTCGCCGTCGGCAATGCCGCTGACAGTCAGCCGGCCTTCGCCTTCCTGCGTGTTCACATAGGTCTGGAACGCGCTCACGGCGGCGCGGGTCTGCCTGCCGTACACGCCGTCGGCGGCGCCGCTTAACCAGCCTTGGGTGATGAGCAGTTCCTGCAGGGATTTGATGTCGTCGACAGAGGAATTCTCGTTTATGCTGTAGCCTTCATTGGTATCCTGTCCGGTGGGGTTTTGGATCTCTATGTCGCACAGGCGCATAAAGCCGGTCTGTCCGTTGGAGGAAGCCACCATCGCCCAGTTCTGGCTGCCGGCCAGCATCACAAGGCGGCTGTTGTGGGCGACTATGCCCAATACGCGGCTGTTTTCGCTGGCGCTCTCGTATACGCGCACATTGCCTTCGGCGCTCACGATCACGTCCGCCGGCTCGAACAGCTCCACCATCTGGTCGGTCTCGTCATAGGGATCGGCGGTGGCGGTGGGAGAAGGTTCGGGCGTGACAGTGGGCGTGACCTGGGGCTTGATGAATTCGCCCCATTTGAGCAGCAGCACGGTGTGCTCGTCCGCGTAGCCGGTCTCGCTCACGTACTGCACGCCGGTGGAGGAATTGACATAGGACTGGAACTGGAGCACCGCTTCCATGGTGTTCGCGTCGTAAACGCCGTTGGCGGCGCCCGAGTACCAACCGTTGGAAGTAAGCAGCAGCTGGAGCTCGCGGATCTCCAGGGGCGATGAGTTCTTGTCTATTACGTATACCTGGGGCGTGGGAGTGGGCGTGATGCCGGGAGTGGGCTTTGCGGAGATCCCGTAGTTGTCAAGAAAACTGAACGTCTTGGCTCCGCAAATGCCGTCCACGGTGAGACCCGCGCCGTAGGCGTTGTTCATATAGGTCTGGAAATCCCGGACCGCCTTGACCGTGGCGGCGTCATATTCGCCGGTCGCGCCGCCGTTTTCCAGCCAGCCCAGCTGTATGAGCTGCCACTGGAGCTCCCGTATAAGCTCGGGGTCGGAACCCTTTTTGACCGTGCCGCGGGTGGGCGCGGGGGTGGGCGTCATGCTGCCCCAGGTGGAATCGATCTCCTGCTGGAGCTCCTCCCACATGTTGTAGGGGGTGGGAGTGGGAGTGGGTCTGACGGTGCTGGTGTCGCCGGGCTGCGCCATCCAGTCGGCATATTTTATGCTGGTGTTCTGGGTAGGCTCGCTCCACACGTAAGGCGTGGGGGTGGGCGTCACGTCAGGCAGCCAGGAGATATTCTGAGAGATCGCGGTGGGGGTGGGGGTGAGCTCCTGGGCGGTGGGGTCGTCCTTGGGACCGCCCGCAAGTAACCTGACGGCCAGGTAAATGAGACCGATCAGTATCACGGCCGCAACTATTATCGCGGGCAGCTTGCCGTTAAACGGGTTTTCCACCAGTTCCTCTTCAGGTTCGGGAGTGGCTTCCTTCACGGCCTTTTTCCTCTCCACGAACCAGGTGGTGCCGCCTGCGGTAAAGGAGGTGTATCTTTTGTCCGCGGATTCGTCCAGTTCTTCCATCGCCTGGCTGAGCGCGCGTTTGTACGCGTCCTCATGGCCGGGCTTTACGGCGAGCCTGCCGTTTTCAAGCCTATGGCAGTGCCTTTCCGGGCAGAACTCCAGCAGCTTGCGTCTGGCTTCCTTTTCGTTGTCGTAAGCAGCATAGATATTCATTACGCCGTCGGAGCTCTTTAAGCGGCCCACCACGTAGCGGGACGCCAGAACGGTGCCGGCTTTTGCGGCGCCTTCGTTTAAAGCGGACGCGTTGTCGAACCCGCAGTTCGGGCAGACACCGTCCGCGCCTACGGGCTTAAAGCAGTTATAGCATCTTTGTTTCATTTACTCTACCTCCCCGGGAGGGCTTGTCAGCAGCCTTACTACCGTTTGGCGAAGATTGTCGAAGATTTGTTCCGGAGTTCCGGTGGCGTCCAGGCGTTTATAGCGTTTTTCTCCGCTTTCGCACAGGGCGATAAAGGCCTCATATACCCGCCGCTGCAGTTTTTCTTTTGAAAGCTCTATACGGTCGGCGGCCTGTTCTCCCAGACGGCGCTTGAGCGCCTCGTCCGGGCTGATGTCGAATACTACCGTCAGATCGGGCGTGCATTTGGCAAGGGCGTGCTCGTTTATCTGCCTGACCCAGTCGCCCAGACCGCGCCCGTAGCCCTGGTAGGCGATGGAGGAGTCCACGAAACGGTCGCACAGCACGAGCTTGCCACGGTTGAGTGCGGGCAGTATGGTGTCGCTTATGTGCTGCTGACGGGCGGCGGCAAACAAAAGCGCCTCGCACTCGTCCGTCATGCCAAGGCTGCTCACGTCGAGCAGTACGCCGCGGATCCTCTCGGAAATAGGGCAGCCGCCCGGTTCCCGCGTGGCGACCACGTCCAAACCGAGACTCTCAAGATACGCCTTGAGCAGGCGGCTCTGGGTGGTCTTCCCGCAGCCGTCGGAGCCTTCGAGGGTTATAAAGAAGCCCGGCATGCGCGGCGCGTCTCCCAGCAGCTGCTGCCTCAGGGAAGCGGGATCGGGGGCGATGGCGTCGGGCTTGCAGGCGTCAAGCTCTTCGCGTGAACCGTAACCGTAACCTGCGGCAATGGAGTACACGCCCGCCTTGCGCGCGCCGTCTATGTCGAAAACGCGGTCGCCCACCATGCAGGCGTCCGCCTTGTCCGTTTTGAGCGCGGAAGTGATAAGCTCACACTTGGTTATGATGTGGGCGTTGTTTTCGTTCGGGGCGACTACGTCGTCAAAAAACGGCAGCAGCCCGAAATATTCCAGTGTCTTTACGCACAGGGAACGGGACTTTGAGGAGGCGAGAGTGATGATCGCGCCTTCGCGCTTGAGCGAAAAGATCGTTTCGTAGATGCCGGGGTAGACCGAGGCTTCCTTCCAGCCAATCGCCACGTGCCTTTCCCTGAACAGGGCGGTCGCCCGGACGGATTCGTCTTCGGTCATGCCGCACAGGCGCTTAAAGCTGTCCCTGAGGGGCGGACCCACGAACTCCAGCGGCTTGTCGTCCGGGAGGGCAGGGAAGCCCATTTTGTCTATGGCGTAGACGGTGGAAGCGCAGATGCCCGGAGCCGAGCGGGTTATGGTGCCGTCCAGATCGAATATGACCTGCCTGAATCTGAGGGACATTACACGATCCTCCTGGCCCAGGAGAACACCCGGTTGTAATAACCGGTGGTGATGGAGGAAATGATGACCTTGCCCGCGGCGGAGGAGGCGTGTATGAACTTGCCGCCGCCCAGGTAGATGCCCACGTGGTCGCTGAGGTCCGAGTCGGTAATGGTGTTCATGCACACGATATCGCCGCGCTTCATCGCGCTCACGCTCTCTATCTTGGTGCCTCTGCCGTAACCCTGGGCATACGCGCTGCGGCCCAGGGAGATGCCGATCTTCCTGTAGCAGTAGCTGGTGAAGCCGGAACAGTCGAAGCTGTTGGGGCCGGAAGTGGCGTAAATGTAGGGCTTGCCCAGCTGCTGCAGGGCGTGGGTGACAACGGTCTCTATGTTAGAGGAGCCCGTGCCGCTGGCGGGGTCGTCGTTGGGGTTGGTGGAGTAGTTGCCGGTGGAAGCGCTGCCTCCGCTTGAGGATGAACCCGAGCCGCTGACGGCGGCGCCGGTGTTCTTGGGCGCGGAGGAAGAGAACAGACTGGACAGGGTGGCAGGATCGGCCACGCCGGTCTCCTCAAGCCCGGCCTTCTTCTGGTACAGCTTTACGGCGCTCAGGGTGATGTTGCCGAAGTCTCCGTCTATGCCGGCGCTCAGATAACCCTTGTAGGTCAGGCGGGTCTGCAGACGGGTCACGTCGCTGCCCACCGAACCCTTAGACAGGTTGGCGGTTTTGATGGAGCTCTGAGGCGCGTGGCCGCCGTAGAGCACGCGCTGGGTGGTCTTGTCCGCAACGCCGCTGGCGCTCAGGCCGATCTGGTTCTGGAAGCGGGACACCGCGTTCGTGGTGAGCG
Source organism: Clostridia bacterium (assembly GCA_017518705.1). Next base: position 50,401 of record JAFWUC010000053.1, on the reverse strand, counting down.
AGCCGTAGTTTCCGGCGGGCAGACCGTCGAAATAACCCAGGTCTTCCAGCTTTTTCTGCAGGGCGAGGATCTGGTTGGCCGCGGATACGCCGTTTTTGAGCTCGATATAATCGGTCGCGGACAGGGTGTTCCTGAGCAGGTACGCGGTCACGCCGGAGTAGCTGATGCGCGCCCACTTGTCCGTATATGCGGTGACGGTAACGTTTGTGGCGATGGGGATGGTGCCCAGCCGGTTCGCGCTGTCAAGCGCCGCGGCGTAGGCGGGGGCGGCGCAGATCACAGTGGCCTCAAAAGTCATCTCCGTCGGGGAAATGAATTCGTCCAGGTGGATCTTGAGCCCGGTCACGGGATAATAGCCCTTGTGCCCGTTGCGCTCTATCAGCGCCCAGTAGGTGTTGTGCGCCAGCACGTTCACTTTCATTCCCGCGCTGACGGAGCCTGCGCCGGTGCTGGCGTCGTAGGCGTATTTCTTTACGCTGCCCGCGACGGTGACGGTGGCCTGATAGCGTTCGTCTTCGTTCAGGGTGACGCTGGAGTACCTGACCAGGGAATTGATGTCCACATAGCCCTTGTGGCCGTTGCAGTCGATAAGACCCCACTGGCCGTTATGCCCGAGCAGCGTCAGGAAAGTGTCCTGGTTAAGGGTGGCAAGGGTATCGGAAGATGTGGTGGCGTAAGCGTACACCTTGGTCTTTTTGTTTGTGAGCGCAGAGATGTTTTCGGTCTGCTCCAGCGTGGGGTTGGTGATCGCGGAGAGGCTGGAGGCGGTGCAATAGCCCCGGTTGCCGCGGTATTCCACCAGCGCCCAGGTGCCGTTTGTGGCAAGCACGGTCACTTCGGACCCGGAGGTGAGGGAACCGACCGTCTTGGAGGAACTGGAAGCGTATTTATAGAAGGTCACGCGGCTGGCGGAGACCTGCGCTTCCGCACGCATGGCGGGCTGCAGGGTGACGTCGCTGACCTTTGTGAGCGCGCTCAAAGAGGTGTAGCCCTTTGTGCCGGACACGATCACCGCAGCCCAGGCGCCGTTCCAGCCCCATACGGTGAGCTCCTGGCCCATGGACAGGGTCCTGATTTTCTCGGAAGCGGTGGAGGGAGACTTGTACAGCGGCACGGAGCAGTTGGCGAAAGCCGGTATGTTCTGGTTGGTCGCCGTGCTCGGGGTGGGGGTGGGAGTGGGCTTGGGAGTCGGGGTGGGCGTAGCGGAGCCCGCTTTGGGTGTGGCGGTGACGCCGGGCACAATGTTCACGTTTTTGCGCTCCACAAAGCCGACATTTTTGCCGTTTTCCAGCTTGACCCAGTTGTCGTTCATGTCAAGGATGGTGAAGTCGGCGCCCCTGTTCATTACGGCGATAACGTTGGAATTCGTGCTGTAAGAAGCGTATATCTTGGTTTTGTCCTGTTTTATGTAAGCCAGTCCGGTGGGGGTGGGAGTCGGCACGGCAGAAGCGGTGGGAGTGGGGGTCGCGGTAACGCTTCCCGGCGCGGGAGTGGCGGTGACGCCCACACGGATGTTGAGCTGCGACATCTTGACGTAGCCGATGGAACTGCCGTTCTGGAGCCTTGCCCAGGAGCCGTTAGTGGCGAGCACGGTGAAGGTCTGCCCCTGCTTGGCGACCATAAGGACATTCGAGGAAGCGGACGCGGAAGCGTAAACGTTCGCCGTGGCGGAGGTTATGGTGCCCAGACCGGACAGGGAGCCGCTGTCGGTGTTCGCGGTCGCGGTGGGCGTGGGGGTAGGCTTCTCCACAGGGGTAAGCTGGCTGAGCAGAGAATAGCCGGTTTTGCCTTTGTAGCTTATCTTGGCTATTTTGCCGGATGTTGCCAGCACCGTTACACGGGTGCCCTTGTTCAGGTATCCCAATATGCCGTAAGCGGTGGTGGGACCTGAGCGCACCACCATGCGGTTCACATTAACCTCAGCCTCGTAACTTTCCGCTCTGGCTGCCGGAAACAGCGCGATAATAAACGCCAGCGCCAAAGCGATGGACAGCAGTTTTGTGGGCAGGTTTTGATTTTTCATAGCGTACTTCCTCGAAACACTTTTTTATCAAAAAATCACGGGTATATGTACTCGGAAATATTATACAACTCCGGCAATAATTTTGCAATATCATTTACACGATTTAGAGATTTATTTGTAGCAAAAACGAAACCAAGGCTAACAAAACAGAAAATAATATGTGCTAAAATCACAATAATAGCACAAAACGGAGGCTTTTTTATGAATAATACCCAGCGGCTCCACGCTATAATGAACTATGAAAAATATGACCGCATGCCCCTGGTGGTCTTCGGATTCTGGCGTGAGACACTGCTGAAGTGGGCGGAGGAAGGGCATATCACCATCGAGGATGCCAATAACTGGGGAGACGGCAACGCGACCGACCATAAGATAAACCAGCTGCTGGGTTTTGACTTCAACTGGGGCGGCGGTCTGGGCTTCAGCGGCTTTCTGAACCCGTCATTCAAGTCCGAAGTGCTGGAGGTGCTGCCTGACGGCAGCGAGATCCGCCGTGACAGCATGGGGCTGATCACCAAGAGCAAGCCGGGCGTGGTGTCCATACCCGCCCACGTGGGCACTACCCTGAAGGACAGGAAAGCCTGGGAGGAGGAATACCTGCCCCGGCTCAGATTCTTCCCGGAAAGAGTGGACGGTGAGAATATCAAGCGGGAATATGAGCGCCTTAAAGGGGAAGACCACCCGATATACCTGCATCTCGGCTCGCTTTACGGCAATGTCAGGAACATGGTGGGCGTGGAAGAACTGAGCTACCTGGCCGTGGATGACGAGGAGCTTTATGAGGAGATCGTGGATACGGTCGACTCCCTGTGCTACGAATGCGTGAAAGAAGCCATGAAGCTGGGACTCAAGTTTGATTACGGCCATTTTTGGGAGGACATATGCTTTAAGACCGGTCCGCTGCTCAGACCCGCGGTGTTCGGGCGGCTTACCGGCAAATGGTATAAAAAGATCACGGACGAGATGCGCGCCCACGGTACGGATATAATCTCTCTGGACTGTGACGGCAAGATAGACGAACTGGTGCCCATATGGCTGGAAAACGGCGTAAATACCATGTTTCCCATAGAGGTGGGCACATGGAACGCCTCGATAGCGCCCTGGAGAGAAAAATACGGCCCGGCCATCAAGGGCGTGGGCGGCATGGACAAACGGGTGTTCAGCAAGGACTTTAAGGCGGTGGACGCGGAGATAGAACGCTTAAAGCCCCTTATCGACCTGGGCGGATACAGTCCCTGCCCCGACCACAGGATCGCGCCGGACGCCAAGTGGGACAACGTCAGGTATTACTGCGACCGTTTCCGTCAGGAATTCGGCGGCTGAGACGGCTTAGCTTCCCTGCGCGGGCTTAAAGCCCTGGCGCAGGGTTTTTCTATTACATAGGTCATAAACGCCGCGAACAGCAGGGCGGCGATGAAGCAGACCAACGTATACCGGTGCTGCCAGACCGTCTGACCGTCCATGTTCGGGGTACTGCCCGTGTATGAAGGTATGCGCGCCTGCTTAAGACGCACCGCCAGGGTCTGGTGCCAGATGTAGAAGTTGTAGGAAATCCCCGCAAAGAACAGCACTATGCGGTTGGAACACAGTTTTTTGACCCATCCGAAGCTCAGGCTTAAGCATACCGTGAATGTGCACATGAGCAGGGACAAAGGCAGCGCGAACCACATCTGCGCCTGCCTTTCCGTCTCGCCGCCCGTAAACGTGGCAAGGCTCTTCATGAGGAAGTGCGCGCCCAAAACGCAGCCAAGACCGGCGAAAGTGAAAGCGAGGAGCGCATACCTGCCGAAACCGTGTTCCTTCACGCGGTAATAAACATACGCTCCAAGCATGCCTGTGCCGAAAACGTCAAGGGTGGTGCTCAGGCGGTTTATGTATAAAGTGGAATCCGGGATATATGCGCGGATAAGCAGCTTTACCAGAGTGGAGATAGCCAGCATCCCGGCAAAGACGAGATACGGTTTCTTTTTGAAGCACCGGGCGAGCAGGGGAAATATCAGGTACAACTGCATTTCCACGGCGACGGTCCACAGGGCGTGGCTGAAGTGGGATGCCTGATAGCCTTCGTATACCAGGTTATGCGTGAATGTCAGATGGCTTAGCAGATCCTTAAGCATGAATCCCAGGGAAGGATACGGGTCGTCGGGGATTATGACGAAACAGCCGAAGATCACAAGGCACATGAGGTAAGATGGTACTATGCGCGCGATCCTGCCCAGGTAAAAGCGCTTTACGGAGGGATATCTTCCGCTCAAGCTGCCCAGCATGAGCACGAAGCCGCTGAGCATGAACATCACGTACACAAACATATACCCCCTGCTCACAAGGGGGTATAGATTGAAATAATGCCCGAAAAGGGTAAAGCTGGGATTCAGCCAGCTCTGCTGCCAGATGTGGTACCAGCCCACTATGCCTATGCTGATGACCCGCAGTATATCCGCAGCGGGGGCGCGGTCTGAATTATTCATACTTTGCCAGTTCGGCACGCACGGACTGTATCTGCCGGGCGGTCTGCTCGGGGGAGGTGCCGCCCAGGCTGTTCCTGCGCTTAAGGCACGCGTCAAGGCTGATGAAACCGTACACATCGCTGCAGAACGCGGGGCAGAAATGCTGATAGTCGGCAAGCTCTGCGCTTTCCAGAGTCTTGCCTTCGGATATAAGGTATTTGACCAGGGAGCCTACGGCTTTGTATGCGTCACGGAAAGGCACGCCTTTGGCGGCAAGGTAATCCGCCGCGTCGGTGGCGTTTATAAAGCCCCGGGCAGCGGCGAGAAGCATGTTTTCGGTTTTCACGCTCATGGTCTCCAGCATGGGGATACACACTGTCAGAGCGGCTTTTACCGTGTCAAAGCTGTCGAAGATCGCCTCTTTGTCTTCCTGCATGTCTTTGTTGTAGGCGAGGGGCAGCCCCTTGAGCATGGTCAGCAGGGACATGAGATCGCCGTTCACCCGGCCTGTTTTGCCCCGTGTAAGCTCCGCCAGATCGGGGTTTTTCTTCTGGGGCATAATGGAGGAGCCGGTGGAGTATTCGTCCGCCAGCTCGACAAAGCGGAACTCCCAGCTGGACCAGAGGATGACCTCCTCCGACAGGCGGGAGAGGTGGGTCATTATCAGGCTCAGAGCCGCGGCGAGCTCCACGCAGAAGTCCCGGTCGCTCACGGCGTCTATGGAATTCAGGCAGGGCGCGTCAAAACCCAGCAGCCGGCTCGTCAGCTCCCGGTCGATGGGGAATGACGTGCCGGCCAGTGCGCCGGCGCCCAGGGGACAGCGGTTCATGCGCTTTTCCGCGTCGGACATGCGGCCCATGTCCCGCAGAAACATCTGCGCGTAGGCCAGCAGCTGCTGGGCAAAGCTCACGGGCTGCGCCCTCTGCAGGTGGGTGTAACCGGGCATGATGGCTTCGGTATACTTTTCTGCCTTGTCGGTAAGGGCGCGGGCCATTTTTGCCAGCAGGGAGATGACGTTTTCCGCCTGTCCCTTCAGGTACAGCCTCACGTCCGTTGCGACCTGGTCGTTGCGGCTGCGGGCGGTGTGCAGCTTTTTGCCCGGAGCGCCCACCCGCCGGGTCAGTTCGGCTTCAACGAAAGTGTGGATATCCTCCGCTTCGGGGGATATCGCCAGTTTGCCTGAAGATATATCTTCAAGTATGGCGTTTAAGCCGCTTTCTATTGCGGCGTGATCCTCTGCGGAAATGATGCCTGTTTCACACAGCATCCGCGCGTGGGCGAGTGAGCCCAATATGTCCTCACGGTACATGCGCGAGTCTACGCGTATGGAGGAGTTGTAGTCGTTGGCGGCGCCGCTGAGGCCGCCCGCAAGGCGGCCTTCCCAAAGCTTGGAGTCCATTAGATGATCCTTATTTGTTCAGTTTCGCGTTGAGTTTTGCCTGGACTTTGATGGGCAGCCCGAACAGGGTTATGAAGCCCTTCGCGTCCTTCTGGTCGTACACGTCGTCCTCGTCAAAGGTGGCGATCTCCGCGTCGTACAGGCTGTAGGGACTGGTCATGCCCGCGGGGATGATGTTGCCCTTATACAGCTTGAGTTTCACGTCGCCCGTAACGTTTTTCTGGGTCTCGTCCACGAAAGCGCTCAGCGCCTGGCGCAGGGGAGTGTACCACTGGCCGAAATATACCAGTTCGCTGAACTTCTGCGCGGCGACGGCCTTGAAATGCATGGTCTCGCGGTCGAGGCAAAGGGTCTCCAGCAGTTCGTGGGCCTTGTAGAGTATGGTGCCGCCGGGAGTTTCGTACACGCCGCGGCTCTTCATGCCGACCAGGCGGTTTTCCACCAGGTCGATTATGCCTATGCCGTGCTTTCCGCCCAGTTCGTTCAGTTTTTCTATAAGCTGCACGCTGTCAAGTTTCTCACCGTTGACCTTTACGGGCACGCCCTGCTCGAAGGAGACGGTCACATACTCGGCTTTGTCAGGCGCCATTTCGGGAGACACGCCCATCTCCAGGAAGCCGGGCTGGTTTATCTTGGGTTCGTTGGCGGGATCCTCCAGATCCAGTCCCTCGTGGGACAGGTGCCACAGATTCTTGTCCTTGGAATAGTTGGTCTCGCGGCTGATCTTCAGGGGGATATTGTGGCTTTCGGCGTAATCGATCTCCTCTTCGCGGCTCTTGATCTTCCACTCTCTCCAGGGGGCGATCACCGGCATGTCGGGAGCGAAGGCCTTTATGGCCAGCTCGAAACGCACCTGGTCGTTGCCCTTGCCGGTGCAGCCGTGGCAGATGGCGTCCGCGCCTTCCTTGAGCGCGATCTCAACTATGCGCTTGGCGATTATGGGACGGGCGAAGGAGGTGCCCAGCAGATATTCGCCTTCGTATTTCGCGCCCGCTTTCAGGGTGGGGAAGATGTATTCGTCCACAAATTCCTGTTTGAGGTCTTCTATATAAAGCTTGCTGGCTCCGGTCTTGAGAGCCTTTTCGTTGAGACCGTCCAGCTCGGTGCCCTGGCCGACGTCGCCCGACACGGCGATGATCTCGGGATCGTCATAGTTCTCTTTGAGCCAAGGGATTATAACGGACGTATCCAGGCCGCCGCTGTAAGCCAGCACGATTTTATTATACTTTTTCATATATAGCCTCCGAAAATGAATAATGCTGTATAATTATGAGACATTATACAGCATTTGTCAAGTAAAGAATCTGTATAATTGTATAATTATACCGACGTGGCGCTCAACAGACTGCCATAATCGGGATACGGCCACACATCCGCGGGACACAGCGCCTCAGCTTCGTCAGAGTGACCGCGCGCGAGTTTCATAAGAGGGAGCACCTTTGCGCAGTAGCATTCTGCCTTTTCCATCTCGCTCGGTTTGTCTTCCGCCTCGTCCAGCGCCATATCCAGCGCGGCGCAGGCGTCGAAGAGCTGGTTGCACAGACCGTTCAGCGTGGACAGGGTGAGGCTCTCGCTCCTAGGCTCGACCCCCGCCTGCTGCTTTTTGAGTATGCCGTCCGCGAGGCGCAGCGTGTACTCCTGGGCGGCAGGCAGCACGCCCTTGCGCAGCATGTCGGTCAGCGTGTGCGCTTCTATGGCCACTATCTTGGAATAGTTTTCCAGCATTATCTCCCGGCGGGAGTACATTTCCGTCTGGGACAGCACGCCGTGACGGGTGAGCAGGACCATGTTCTCGGGCACGCAGTAGCGCTTCATGGCGTCTACGGCGGTATCGAGCCGTGGCAGGCCGCGCTTTTCGGCCTCTTTCGCCCAGTCGAGGGAATAGTTGTTGCCGTTGAACAGTATCTTTCCGTGCTTGGAGAGCGTTTGACGGACGATCTCCCTTACGCCGAGTGCGGTGTCGCCGCAGTCGTCCAGGATCTGCGCGAAGTGCTCCAGACTGTCCGCGACGGCGGTGTTGATTATGACGTTTATGTCGGCTACGGAGAAAGAGGAACCCACGGCGCGGAACTCGAATTTGTTGCCGGTGAACGCCACGGGAGACGTGCGGTTACGGTCGGAAGTGTCTTTCATCACAGGGGACAGGGTGTCGACTCCGCCGGTGATGTATTCGCGGTCCGCGCGTCCGGGCTGCTGCCCCTCGGCCACGTCTTTGAGCATGCGGCACAAATCGTCGCCCAGATACATGCTGATTATGGCAGGGGGAGCTTCGTCTCCGCCCAGGCGCAGGTCGTTGCCCGCGCTGGCCACGCTGACCCGGAGCAGTTCTGCGTACCTGTCCACGCCGCGTATCATTGCGGACAGCATCAGCAGGAACACCGGGTTTTCCCAGGGCTTGTCGCCGGGTTCCAGCAGGTTCGTCCCGTCGTCCGTCTGCAGCGACCAGTTGTTGTGCTTACCGGAGCCGTTTACGCCTTTGAAGGGCTTTTCGTGCAGCAGGCACACCAGTTCGTGGCGGGATGCGACCCGCTTCATGATTTCCATCGTGAGCTGGTTGTGGTCGGTGGCCACGTTCACGCTCTCGTACACGCAGGCAAGCTCATGCTGGGCGGGAGCGGCTTCGTTGTGGCAGGTCTTGGCAGGGATGCCGAGTTTCCACAGCTCCTCGTCCAGTTCCCACATGAACGCGCTGACGCGGGGCTTGAGCGCGCCGAAAAAGTGGTCGTCCAGCTCCTGACCCTTGCTGGGACGCCGCCCGAGGAGCGTCCTGCCGGTATAGATCAGGTCGGGCCTCAAACGGTACAGCTTTTTGTCTATCAGGAAGTATTCCTGCTCGGCGCCGACCATCGCGCTCACGCGCCCGGCGTTTATGCCCAGGCGTGAAAGCAGCTTGAGCGCGGAAGCGTTCAGCAGCCTCATGGAGCGCATTAGCGGCGTCTTTTTGTCCAGCGCTTCGCCGGTATAGGAGCAGAACGCCGTGGGCACGCACAGCGTCTTGTCTTTTATGAAGGCATAGGAAGTCGGATCCCAGGCGGTATAGCCGCGGGCTTCGAAGGTGGCCCTTAAGCCGCCGCTTGGGAAACTGGAAGCGTCACTTTCGCCCTTTATCAGTTCCTTGCCGCTGAACACCGCCAGCGCGCCGTCCCCTTCGGGGCGGATGAACGCCTCGTGCTTTTCGGCGGTCATGCCCGTCATGGGCTGGAACCAGTGGGTGAAGTGGGTGGCGCCGTTTTCGATCGCCCAGTCCTTCATGGCGCAGGCGATCTCGTCCGCCACGTCACGGGTGAGGGCGCCGCCTTCCTGCGAAAGCTGCTTATAGCTGTCATACGCCTGGGCGGACAGCCTTTCCCGCATCACCCGGTCGCTGAATACCTGTATGCCGAAAGTATCAGTAAAAGACATGCATGTTATCCTCTGTTCGGTCGATTTATTCAGCCCTGTTTGAGCCTCAGCCACACACGCATCTCGCCCTCGCCCCGGTTGTTCCACAGGCGGTAGGGGATGAAGCGGGCGGTAAACTGCCGGTATTTGTTTTCCCGCAGGGGCGCGTACAGCTCGTACTCGTCCCAGCCGTCCGTTTCCTGTTTTAGCACGGGCGCGGAAATGACCGTGCCGAAACGGGCGTCAGGCGTGAGGGTGAACGTGGCATTGGGAGAAATAAGCACGTTCCACAGCTCGCCGCCGTTGTCGATCTCCTCAAGACAGTACACCACGGGCCCGCGCATGAGGGCAGCCTTGCCCACGGTGGCGTGGGAGAGGGGGTGCGCCTCCACGAGCCGGGCGGGCATGTCCAGCACATAGGAGATCTCGTCCCCGTCGCTGAGGCCCGAAATACGGATATAGCCTTCGTCCATAACGCAGGGCGGGTTCTGCCCGTTGATCTTAAGGGAATAGGTCTGTACCCAGCCGGGCAGGCGCAACGCCAGAGTAAAGCCGGGGAAGGCCCTGTTCACGCGGAAAACGATGCTGCCGCTGTTGGGATAGTCGGTCGTTTCGGTGATCGACACGCTGCCGCCCTCAAGCTGCGTTTCGGCGTCGAGAGACGCGAACAGGTTGACGTAAAGGGTGTTTTTGTCCTTTAAAAGCAGCCTTTCGTCCAGGTTGGTGAGCATCCGCGCGATGTTGGGCGGGCAGCAGGCGCAGCCGTACCAGGGCTGCCTCTGCGTGCGCACATGGAACACGCTCTGGCTGTATTTGCTGCGTTTCGGTATGCACTCCAGGGGATTGACATAGAAATACCGGGTGCCGTCCTCGTTTATGCCGCTCAGCGTGCCGTTGTACAGCAGAGTGTCCATTATGTCGCCGTATTCACCCAGCGGATGGCTTTTGAGCATGGTGGCGGCGAAGAAGTACAGGCTTATGGCGGCGCAGGTCTCACCGTACACTATGTCGCTGGGCAGGTCGTAATCCAGCGTGAACGCTTCGCCGAAGGAGGACTGGCCCACGGCGCCGGTAATGTACATCTGCCGGCGGGTTATGTCCTTCCACATGGTGTCGCACGCTGACATGAGCTTTTCGTCGCCCGTCTCGTACGCCAGTTCCGCCATTCCGGTCAGCAGGTACAGCTGCCTTACCGAGTGGCCCTTTGCCATGGTCATCTCGGTCACGGGCTCGTCCGCCTGATAGTAGCGGTTGCGGTGGGAATACACGCTCCAGGCCCAGCCGGGCTTGTCGCCGCGCAGTGCGGCCTCGTCGTCAAAATAATCGTTGGTGCCGCGGGCGGAGATGAAGTATCTGGCCAAAGCAAGATGCATGGGGTCTTTGGTGAGCCGGTACAGTTTTACCAGCGCCAGCTCTATCTCCTCGTGGCCGGGATAGCCGTGCTTTTTGCCTTCCTCAAAACCGAAGGTGGCGTTCACCAGCTCCACGTATCTGAGCGTGACGTCCAGTATTTCGCGCTTTCCGGTCGCTTCGAAATACGCCACGGCAGCCTCGATAAGGTGCCCCAGGCAGTAGAGCTCATGGTGGTCCCTGAGATTCGTGAAGCGCTTGTTTATGTCAGTCAGGATGTAATAGGTATTCAGGTAGCCGTCGGGGCGCTGCGCTTTCTGCATGAGGGAGACCAGCCAGTCGATCTTTTCCTCAAGCGCCGCGTCCCTTTTGCGCCCGAGGGCGTAAGAAGCGGCCTCTATCCACTTGAACAGGTCGCTGTCCTGGAACACCGCGCCGGCGTGGGGAAATTCGATCTCCCCCGCGGCTGCGCGCAGGTTGCGCACGGAATAGCTCTTGGGGCCTTCGCTCAGCCGGTCGTTCAGCGCTTCCCACTGGTAGGGAAGCATGCTGTCCTCCGCCTTGCGCACAAGGGAGCACACGGGTGAGGGAGCCAAACGTATGTCTCGGGAAGCAACGTAATCCATAGCGTCCTCCAGAAGTTATTTGCCTAAGTATTCTTCCAGGGTCAGGTCATGGACGGTGATGTATGTGGCGGCGTCCACGCCCACGTAGCGGTAGTGCCAGGGCTCGTAGCTTATGCCCGTGACGCCGCTTTTATTCGCGGGATAGCGCTGTATGAAGCCGTATTTGTGGGCGTTCAGGCGCAGCCAGTCGTACTGGGGCGTGGTCTCGAAACCGCCTACGTTCTCGACCGTCACGTCGAAGCACAGCCCCGTCTGATGCTCGCTGCAGCCGGGCTTCTGGGCGTATCCGGGCTTGCTCTCGGCGTAGACTTCCGCCTGCCTGTCATAGGAGCGATATCCGCTGGTGATGGTATACCCGTTCATGTTCTCGCTCTCGGCGGCGGCGAACATCTGCTGGGCGGCGAGATAAGCGTCGTATGTCAGGAATATGTCGCTTCTGGACAGGCGGAAGGAGTGCCGTTTTTCGTACAGATTCACCAGGTTTTCCGGCACGTAGTCGCGGCTTAGGGGATGCGACTCGTTGACCAGAAGCAGGCTCCTGTCCACCCTGTGCCCGCCTGCCGTACTTTTGCCCACGAAAAAGCCTAAAGCGAACACGCCTGCCAGCAAAAGGACCAGCAGGGTCACGGACACGGGCGTGACGTAGACTTTTTTGCGCTTGGCCATCAGTCCAGTATCCCCTTGAGCTCGGTCTTGACCATGGCGGGACGGCGGGTGTAACGCGTAGACATCTTGACCCATCTGCCGCTCTGGCTGGAGCGCTCAAAGCCTGTCATGACATCCAGCACGTGGAAGGTCTGGTTGTAGTCGCAGCGGGCAGCGCGGCCGTCGGTCAGCGCCTTTGCCATGTCCGCCAGACCCAGGCCGCGGCTGTTTTCCCTGTAGTCATACATGAGGGGGATCACCCTGACTTCGCCGTCCTCGGGCCTGAACAGCTTCACGGGTCCGCTGAAACCGTTGGGATCCGGAACGAACAGGGTGCCCCGGGAACCGTACACTTCAAAGCGCGCCTGACCGGGATAGTACACGTCGAAGGTGGTGAACAGCGTGCCGATGGCGCCGGAAGCGTACTTGACGGTGCCCGCCACGTAGGTGTTCACGTTCACGTCAATGGGCGTGCCGAAGAAGGGCTGGGAAGAGATGACGCGCCTGTCAAAGGACTTTTTGCTGGCGCTCATGACGGAGGAGATGCCACCGCACAGGTTGATCATGGTGGTCAGGTAGTAGGGGCCCATGTCGAACATGGGGCCGCCGCCGTACTGGTAGTAGAAATCAGGGTCGGGATGCCAGGACTCGTGCCCGCGGCAGATCATGAACGCCGCGCTGCCTACCACGTCGCCTATCCAGCCGTCGTCGATCAGGCGGCGGCAGGTCTGGATGCCCGCGCCCATGAAGGTGTCCGGGGCGCCGCCCAGCATGAGGCCCTTTTCCTTGGCCAGTTTTACCAGCGCCTGGCCTTCCTCAAGGCTGGCGCCCAGGGGCTTTTCGCTGTATACGTGCTTGCCGTATTCCAGCGCCGCACGGCTCACGTCAAAGTGCTCGTAGGGACGGGTCAGGTTGAGCACCAGGTCCACTTCCGGGTCCTTGAACGCGTCGTACATGGTCTCGTACAGTTTGGGCACGTTGTATTTTGCCTGGGCGTTCTCGGCGCGCTCGCGCACAAGATCGCACACGCCCAGAAGTTTAACGCCCCTGTTGAACGTCTTGGTCAGGTTCTCGAGATATATGCCGCTTATGCAGCCGACGCCTATCATCGCCACGTTTACGGTGTTCATGGGTGCCTCCTTAATACATCTTCGCGGTGTTTTCAAAGGGTTCGGTGGTCAGGCCGTTGTCTATCGCGTACTGTTTGCCTTCGCCCGCCCAGATGAGGCCCCGTCGCATGATCTCGTTGGCGGTGGGAGCCTTGTCGAATACGTCGTCGTGATGGCCCAGGCTGGTATAGAACACCCTGCCGTTGCCCCAGAACTTGGTCCAGACCACGGGCATGTCCACGGGCTTGTTGGAAATGTGGTAGTAGGGCACCACGGGGAAGCGCGTGGTAGCCAGCACTTCGATGGAGGGGTCGATGTGCAGGTAGTAGTGTTCGCTGGCGACTTCGAAGTCTTCCAGACCCTGGATTATGGGGCTTGAACCCTTGCAGATGTTTACGGTGTACTTGACGCCGTCTCCGCCGGGATGGGAGACCCACTGCCCGCCGGTCATGAACTGCCACTGGGTGGACTGGCGGAAGGAGTCGCACATGCCGCCGTGGCAGCCGGCCAGGCCCACGCCCGCGCCCACTGCCTTGCAGATGTTGTCGACCTGTTTATTGGAGATCTCGCCCATGGTCCAGCAGGCGACGATAAGGTCAAGCTGCATGAGCGCATCCAGATCCTCCGCGGGGGCAAGGGAGTCGTGTATGGTCACATCGTAGCCGGCGTCTCTCAGCATTCCGGCGAACCTGGCGCTGGTGAGTTTCGGCTGATGGCCGTCCCAGCCGCCCTGGAATATCCAAGCTTTTTTCATATAGCGGGCACACTCCTTATTTTAATTATCTTCAATTATACACTATGCGCGGCAAAAATGATAGACGCAAGCGGCGGGATGGGCAAGAAAATTTTGCCCGGACCGGGAGGCGTCCGGGCGCAATCTGCGCGCCAAGGCTTGCGGATTCTTTTTCGCGGGTGTATAATAAAACCAGTATATTTATGGAGGAACAGTATGGTCAACTGGACGAATTTAGACGCGCTTAACAGCTATGACGAATTAAAGAGCCTGCCCGTCCCGTCGCTTAGGATCGAGCTTGAGGGCGAAAAGGGATATGCCCGGGTCAGGGAGTATTCCGTGCCTATGGCGGCGGGCTTAAGCTACAATTATGCCGCGAAAAGGGTAAACGACGACACGCTGGGCGCGCTCAGGGCGCTGGCGAATGAAGCCCGGCTCAAGGAAAAGTTCGAGCTGCTGTACAACGGCGAGATAGTGAACACGGGCGAAAAGCGCCGTGTGCTGCACCAGCTCACCCGCGGCCAGCTGGGCCGGGGCGTCGTCGCTGACGGCGAGAACAAGCGGGAGTTCTACGTAGCGCAGCTGGAAAAGATCCGCGCCTTCTCCGAAAAAGTGCATTCCGGCGAAGTCGTGAACGAGCAGGGCAAGCGCTTCGAAACCGTGGTCCAGGTGGGCATCGGCGGCAGCGATCTGGGCCCCAGGGCGCTGTATATAGCCCTTGAAAACTGGGCGAAGACGGAAAACACGCTGCGTATGAACGCGAAGTTCATCTCCAACGTGGACCCGGACGACGCCGCGGCGGTGCTTGCCGGCACGGACCTGTCCACCGCGCTGTTCATAGTGGTTTCCAAAAGCGGCACCACGCTCGAAACGCTCACCAACGAGAGCTTCGTGAGGGACGCGCTCAAAAAGGCGGGCCTTGAGCCCTCCAGGCACATGCTGGCGGTCACCAGCGCCACCAGCCCCATGGCCAAGTCCCCCGATTACCTGGCCGCGTTCTTTATGGACGACTTTATCGGCGGCAGGTACTCTTCCACTTCCGCCGTGGGCGGCGCGATCCTGTCCCTGGCCTTCGGCTATGAAGTGTTCGAGCGGATACTCGAAGGCGCGCATCAGGAAGACGTGCTTGCGGCAGGCAAGGACTTTTACGAGAATCCCGACATGCTGGACGCCCTGATAGGCGTGTACGAGAGGAACGTGCTGGGCTATCCCGCCACCGCCGTACTGCCTTATTCCCAGGCGCTCAGCCGTTTCCCCGCGCATCTGCAGCAGCTGGACATGGAGTCCAACGGCAAGAGCGTGAACCGCTTCGGTGAAAGCGTTTCATATCCCACCGGCCCCGTCATCTTCGGCGAACCCGGCACCAACGGGCAGCACTCCTTCTATCAGCTGCTGCACCAGGGCACGGACATAGTGCCCCTGCAGTTCGTGGGCTTCAAGGCCAGCCAGATGGGCACGGACGTGGAGATCCAAGGTTCCAGCAGCCAGCAGAAGCTGCTGGCCAACGTGGCGGCGCAGATAATGGCGTTCGCGCTTGGCAAGGACGACGACAACCCCAACAAGCGTTTCTGCGGGGAAAGGCCTTCCAGCATCATCATAGGCGAGAAGCTGACTCCCGAGGCGCTGGGCGCGCTGCTGGCGCACTTTGAGAACAAGGTGATGTTCCAGGGCTTCGTGTGGAACATCAACTCCTTCGATCAGGAAGGCGTGCAGCTGGGCAAGGTGCTGGCCAAAAAGGTGCTTGCCGGCGATACCGACGGCGGGCTCAAGGCCTACAGCGAACTGCTGGAGATCTGATACAAAACGGCATAAGCCCAAAGCAGCAGGCACAGCCGGTTATATCCGGCTGTGCCTGCTTCGATCCCGCGTGCTTGAAATAACGCGGAATAGACCTTCCGTGCAGAGACAAAATGTATGAATTACGATATCAAAAGCGTGTTTTCACGGTTTTTTGACGACGAGCCCGTATCGGTCCGAGAGATAGATACGAGCAGGGGAGACAGTGATTTCAGGGTCACGTTCATCATAGACACAGCCGCGGGAGGCAAATATGTGCTCAAGCTTGCCGACAACGATTTCACGTTTCCCGAAAAGATAGCCCTCTGGCAAAGAACGGTGAACGAGTACAGGGATATGGGCTACTACTGCCCAAGGATCTTTTGCGACAGGACGGGCAGCTTCCCTTTGGTCGGGTTTCAGAGCCGCAGCTGCGTTGCATACGCCGAGGAGTACGCTTTATACAGTCCCGCCGCGGACAGGGCTTCGGACGACGAAGAAATGGACAGGCTATATGACAGCTATAAACGGGACATCTGGCGGATGACGGCGCGGGTGGCGGCGCGGTATTTTGATTATACGCGATACCCTTCGGCATACTGCCTGTTTGAGACGTTCTGTCCCAGTGACAAGACGGACGAGGTGCTCGAAAACGCCCTGGAATGGAAAAAGCATGCGGACACGCTGCCCGGGAAATTCAGGGAGCAGGCGGAAAGGATATGGCAAATGTGGACCGCCAACCGGGCGGCGCTCGAGCCGATATACAGACAGCTTCCGACTTCCGTGTTCCAGGCTGACCTTAATCCCACCAACATACTGCTTGACGATGCGGGCAAATTCGTCGGTGTATACGATTTCAACCTCTGCGGCAGGGATGTGTTCCTGAACTACATCATGCGCGAGTGCGGCGGCGTATCGGATATATGCGGAGCACTTGGGACCGCGTCGGAATATTATCGGTTTTCGGATGCGGAAAAGGACGCGGCGCTTATGCTGTACCGCTGCCTGAAACCCCTGTGGTACACCGAGGTAGAAGCGCTGAAAGACGCCGGGAACGATCCCGGCGCGATAAAGGCGTGCCTTGACAAGTCCGAGCATGCTCTGACCGACGAGATAGATTTCAGGGCATACATGGAATAAACAGCATAAAAAGAGCGGCATGCAGGCCGCTCCTTTTTATTTTGCCAAATGCTCTTCCAGCAGTTTTTCCAGTTCGCCTGCCCTGAACGCGCCGGGGGCGTTGTAAAGGATGATCCCGTCCGCGCCCAGTATCACGGTCACGGGCAGGGCGTCCCAGTCTCCGAACGCCTTTATGGCGCTGCCGTCGTCGAAAGCGAGGGGGATGGTGTAACCGCGTTCCTGCCAGAAGGCAGCGGCGTCGCCCGTCTCCGTGAAGGCGTCGGCGGCGCAGAAATACACGTCTGGCGCGTATTTCCGGTACAGGCGCTCAAACTCCGGGAGCTCGGCGACGCAGGGAGAACACCACGTGGCCCAGAAGTTTATCACGCTCAGCCTGCCCATAAAGTCGTCCTGCGTAATGACTTTGCCGCTGTCGAGCGTCAGGGAAAAGGCGGGGCAGGGGCTGCCTAAAGCAAAAGGCGCGGCTGCTTCTTCCTGCGGATATATATTGACCGACAGCACCAGGCACACGAGCACAGCTACAGCCAGCGGTGCGATAAGGCGCTTAAGCGGGCTTTTCTGTTTCGAAGTTTTTTTCCAGGGGAGCCTGAAGGAAATGGCGTTCACGGGGCATTGGTCCACGCATGCCATGCAGGACACGCATTCCCGGTCTCCTGCATGCTTTATGTCGGTTTTGCAGACCCGGAAGCATTTTCCGCAGTCCACGCAGGCTGCCTTGTCCAGGGTGACGCCGAATAAGCTGACGGGATTGAACAGGCTGTAGACCGCGCCCAGGGGGCACACGAAGCGGCAGAACGGGCGGTATACGAAACAGAAGGACAGCAGAAAAAGTATGAGCAGTACGAGTTTGTTGGCGTACAGAGCGCCCAGCAGTTTCGTAAGCGCAGAATTGTTCGGGTTTGCGAGCAGGGGCAGGGAACCTTCCAGCGTGCCTGCGGGGCAGATATATTTGCAGAAGGCGGGGTAGCCGAGCGCCAGCGACAGCCCGACGGCGAACACCGCAAGGATGACGTATTTAAGGTATGACAGCGCTCTGGTCACGCGGCTCTTTTTGAGCTTTGGCAGAGGCAGCTTGTCCAGCAGTTCCTGCACAAGCCCCACGGGGCACAGAAAACTGCACACCGTGCGCCCCAGAAGCAAACCGAACAGAAGCAGTATCCCCAGCGCGTAATACGGAATGCCCCTTGAAGACTGGCTAAGCGCGTTTTGCAGCGCGCCCAGAGGGCACGCCGCTACCGCGCCCGGGCAGGAATAGCAGTTGAGCCCCGGCACGCACAGGTTTTTCAGCTGTCCCCGGTACAGCTTTCCGCTGACAAAGCCCCTTATGTGGGCGTTGTACAGGAGGGCGGAATAAAGCTGTATCAGTCGGCGCTTCGAAGGGCGCGGTTTACCAAGCTTATCCAAGCCCCAGACACTCCGTGCAGATGTTTATCGCCTTGTTCAGTACGTCCCGCGCCTGCCCGTTTGCCAGCCCAAGAACGATCAGAGCCAGCGCCAGCATTGCGATGACCAGCCTGACGGTACGCTTTTTCACACAAATCACCGCGCTTATTCTACCATAAAGCCTTTCGAGGGTCAAATTTTCTTTAAGTCTTTGGCACAGATTTGCGTTTTATCAAATAATCTGCTATAATCTGTACAGCAAAACGTATGGAGGGCCCGAAAATGCCTGAAGACAAGACTGTGGATATGAAAATAGACACCGGAGCCAACGGCGCGGTGTATTTTGCCTCTGACGTGATCCAGACCATCGCGGGCATTGCCCTGACCGAGGTGGAAGGCATAGCCAACATGGTGCGTTACCAGGGGCTGGCGGCCGACAGGCGCAAAAGCAAGAACGCCAACAACATCAAAAACATCACCCGCGGCGTGAAGGTGGACGTGGATGAGCAGAACGTCTCCGTGAACGTGAGCGTAGTGGTGGAGTACGGCTATTCCGTGCAGGAAGTATGCCGCAGCATACAGGAAAACATCAAAAAGACCATCGAGACCATGACCAACATGCGCGTGAACAACGTGGACGTGCACGTGACGGGGCTTTCCTTCGCCAAGGAGAACCGTGAGAACGCCGAGATGGAGTACCGCAATTATCTGCTCAGCGAAAAGAACGCCCGGGAAGGCAAACAGCTGGAAGGGCAGACGGATCCCGATAACGGGTCCGCAAAGGAATAGCCTATGGACAAAACGAGCGCGCGCGTAGCGGCAGTCAAGCTGGTCTACGAATACATCATGGGCGGCGAAGGCGGCGAAAGCACGCTGACGGACCTGCTCAATATAGCCCCCGGCGAAGAAGAAACGGATTTTATGAATGCGATCGCCGAAGGCGTGAAGCGGAATAAAGCCGAGATCGATAAATCGCTTGAGGGTCTGCTGGCGGAAGGTTGGACACTTGACAGGCTGCCGAAAGTGGATTACGCCATTCTGCTGAGCACTGCATGGGAGATCATTTACTGCACCGGTTCTGCCGGCAGCGCCATAAACGATGCGGTAGACATCGCCAAACAGTATTCCGACGAGAAATCCGGCGCGTATATAAACGGAGTGCTCGGAAGTCTGATGCGGAAACTCAAAAATGCCTGAAGTTGCCATTGGAATAGATACCAGCTGCTACACCACCTCCCTTGCCCTGGCAGGGGAGGGTGTTGTTGTATTATCCAAAAGAAAACTCTTGAGCGTGCCCCGGGGCGAAAGGGGTCTAAGGCAGTCCGACGGCGTGTTCCAGCATGTCAGGAACCTGCCGGAACTGTACGAAGAGCTTATGGACGAGGCGGACGCTAAGATCGCCTGCGTGTGCGTATCCCGGGCGCCCAGGGACGTGCCCGGCAGCTATATGCCCGTGTTCGCGGCGGGAACGGCGTTCGCGCGGGTGATAGCCCGGACGCTGGGCGTGCCGCTGTTCTTCACCACGCATCAGCAGGGGCACGTAGCTGCCGCGCTGTATGAAAGCGGCTTGAATGACGACAGCTTTGTAGCCATGCACCTGTCAGGCGGTACGACCGAGGCGCTCAGGGTGGAAAAAGGCCTTAAGGTCAGCCTTCTGGGCGGTTCAAACGATCTGCACGCAGGGCAGCTGGTGGACAGGATAGGCGTAAAACTGGGCCTGCCCTTCCCTGCGGGGCCGGAACTGGAAAAACTGGCGGTGAACGGCAGCGAAAGGAGCCTGGTGGGAGTCAGCGTAAAGGGGCTCTCGGCGTCGCTTTCCGGGGCGGAAAACGCGATAAACCGGTTAATAGACGGCGGTGCCGCGCCCGAGGACGCGGCCGTGGAGACGTATTCGTTCCTGGCCAGGACCATAGCCAGGCTGGCGGTGAACGCCTGCGACGCGTCGGGGCTCAAAAAAGTGCTTATGATGGGCGGAGTGGCTTCGTCGCCGCTGTTCAGGCGCGAAGTGAGCCGCAGGATAAAGAAGCTCAGGGACGAAACGGAGATATACTGGGGCAAAAAGGAGCTTTCGGGCGACAATGCCTGCGGCGTGGCGCTGATAGGGGACAGACTGCTGAAAGAAGGGACATGATGGCTGAGATCATAGACGGCAAGCGGATCGCCGCCGAAGTGCGCGGTGAAGTCAGGCGCGATGCGGAAGCGTTTTTCGCGCAAAACGGCATTAAGCCCTGTCTCGCAGTAGTTATGGTGGGGAACGACCCCGCCAGCGCAATATATGTGAGAAACAAGCAGAAGGCGTGCCGGAATGTGGGGATAGAGTCCGTATCTGTGCTACTTGACGAGGACTCGACCACGCAGGAAGTTCTTGCCGAAGTGGAAAAGCTGAATAATGATAAAAGCGTCAACGGCATTCTGGTGCAGCTGCCCCTGCCGTCCCGGATAGACGCGGAACAAGTCGTGCGCTCGGTAAGTCCAACCAAGGACGTGGACGGCTTCAGCGCCGTGAACGCGGGCGAAATGTTCCGAGACAGAGCACTGCTGGAACCCTGCACGCCCAGGGGCTGCATCGAACTGCTCAAAAGGTACGAAATACCCATTCAGGGCGCAAACGCCGTTATAGTAGGCAGGTCGAATCTTGTGGGCAAGCCCCTGGCGGTAATGCTCACACGGGAAAACGCTACGGTCACGCTGTGCCACTCGAAGACCAAAGACCTGGGTGCTTACCTCTCTAACGCCGACATAGTCGTGGCGGCGGTGGGCAAGCCGGGCATCATCAAAGGCGAAATGCTCAAAAAAGGCTGCTGCGTAATAGACGTGGGCATAAACCGGTTGGATGACGGCAGGATCGTGGGCGACGTGGACTTTGAAAGCGCGTCGGAAGCGGCCGCATACATAACCCCCGTGCCCGGAGGCGTGGGGCCGATGACGATCGCCATGCTGCTTAAGAACACCATGGCCGCAGCCGGGAGCCAATATGCCTGACACAGCCTTAAGCGTATCGCAGCTAAACGAATACGTCAAGACCCGCTTAAGCCAGGACCCGCTGCTCAAAAATGCGGTGGTAAAGGGCGAGATAAGCGAGTATAAGCTGCAGGCGGGCAGCGGGCACGCGTATTTCACGCTCAAGGACGAGATGTCCAGCGTGAGCTGCGCCATGTGGCGCACCAGCGTGCAGCGGCTGACCTTCGTTCCGAAAGTGGGGCAGAAGGTGGTCGTTATGGGACAGGCCACGCTGTATCCGCCCACGGGCAAATATCAGCTGGTCGTGGCCTCCATGAAGCAGGAAGGCATCGGCAACCTGTTCGAGAAATTCAATCAGCTTAAAAACAAGCTGATGCTGGAAGGACTGTTCGACGAAGCCGCCAAGCAGCCTATTCCGCTGAAAGTCTCCACCATCGGCGTAGCTACCTCCTTAAGCGGCGCGGCGATAAGGGACATAATCAAGGTCGCCCGGAGCCGGAATCCCCGCATAAACATAATCATCGCTCCTTGCGCGGTGCAGGGGAAAGGCGCGGAAAACGAGATCGCGGCCGCCATAGCGAGGCTGGACGACGATCCCCGGGTGGAGGTCATACTGGCGGGACGGGGCGGCGGCTCCATGGAAGACCTGTGGCCTTTCAACGAGGAGATCGTGGCGCGGGCGATCTTTAACGCCCGTACGCCCGTCATCAGCTGCGTGGGCCACGAAACGGACTTTTCCATAGCGGATTTCGCCGCCGATCTAAGGGCGTCCACGCCGTCCAATGCCGCCGAACTCGCGGTAATGGACGTAAGAGAAGGGCTGGAAAACGTAAACCACCTGTTCAGACGCTTGAACGCGCTGATGGTTTCATCCCAGCAGGCCAGACGGTTAAGGCTTTCGGCCATCGCCCGGGCATATCCCTTCGCGCGGCCCCGGGAGGCGTTCATACTGAGGCGGCGGGAGAACCTGGAGAGCTGCTTTGAGAAACTGGGCGCGTCCGGAAAACGGCTGGCGGACAAAAAACGGACTGCGCTGGACAATCTGGGCCGCATGCTGGAGAGCCTCAACCCCGAAAATGTCAAAAAGCGGGGATACGCCTGCGTAAGGTCCGGGGACGAGTTTTTGACGGATATCGATATGGTGGAACAGGGGCGGAGCTTGACCGTCGAAATGAAGGGCGGCGAGTTTGACGCCAGGGTGACTCTGGTCAGGAGGAACACATAAATGGAAGAACGCTTTTCGTTTGAATCGGGCATGGCGGAACTGGAGGAGATCGTGTCCGCCCTGGAAAAAGGCGAAATGAGCCTGGACGACAGCTTTAAGGCCTATCAGAAAGGCGTGAAACTGTATTCCCGCCTTAAGGCGCTGCTGGACGAGGGAGACAGGAAGATCATCGAACTCACTTCCCAGGGAGAAAAGCTTTTGCAGGGGGAAGAGGAAAATGACTGATCCTGCGATCCTTAAGCAGCTGGTGGAGGACAGGCTTGAAAAGCTGCTTCCCGAGACACAGGGTTTTGCCGACGGGGAGATCCCGGGCCTGCAGGCCGAATCCATGCGCTACAGCCTTCTGGCTGGCGGAAAGCGGTTAAGACCCTGCATGCTGCTGAAAGCGTGCGAGATGAACGGCGGAGACGTTTCCGAAGCGCTGGATTACGCCTGCGCCATGGAAATGATACACACTTACAGCCTCATCCACGACGACCTGCCCGGCATGGACGACGACTGCCTGCGCAGGGGCAAGCCCACCAACCACGTGGTGTTTGGCGTGGGCCAGGCGGTGCTGGCGGGAGACGGGCTGCTGAATTATGCGTTTGAGACCATGCTTAAAACGGCGATAAACGGCCGAATCGGGCATGAAAACGCGCTTAAAGCGATATACGCCATTGCCAGGGGCGCGGGCGTCACGGGCATGATCGCGGGCCAGTGCGCAGATCTTTTCGCCGAAGGGCGCCCTGACGCGGACGAAAAGCTGTTAGGCTACATACACGCAGGCAAGACCGCCGCGATGTTCATAGGCGCGGTGCAGGCGGGGGCGTATCTGGCGGGAGCGGATGAAGACAAGATCGATGCGATCACCCGGTTTGCGGAAGACTTCGGACGCCTGTTCCAGGTGACCGACGACATACTGGACGTTACCGCCGAAGCGGACAAGTTCGGCAAATCCAAAGGAAAAGACGAGACCGAGGGCAAGCTTACCGCGGTCAGCCTGATGGGACTTGAAGGCGCCGTGGAATACGCCGGAAAGCTTACCGAAAGCGCGATTACCGTGCTGGACGTGTTCGGCGAAAAGGCGGACTATTTCAGACAGCTGACACTGGATATGGCAAAACGCACTTACTGACATGCTGGAAAAGATCGATACCCCGGCTAAGCTCAAAAGCCTGTCTTTGAAAGACAAGCAGATGCTGGCGGGGGAGATAAGAGAAAAGATAACAGACACGGTGTCCCGAAACGGCGGGCATCTGGCGAGCAATTTAGGGGCGGTGGAGCTTACCATCGCCCTGCACAGTGTACTGAACGCTCCGAAGGACAAGCTGCTCTTCGACGTGGGGCACCAATGCTATGCCCACAAGCTGCTGACGGGAAGGTACGCGCGCTTTGACACGCTGCGCCGGGCGGGCGGAGTGAGCGGCTTTCCCCGCAGGGACGAAAGCGAGTTCGACGTCGTAAGCAGCGGACACGCCAGCGACTCCGTGTCTCTGGCCATCGGCATGGCGCGGGCGCGGGACCTGAAAGGCGAAAACTACAACATCGCGCTTGTGCTGGGGGACGGCGCGCTCACCGGCGGCATGGTGTACGAAGCCCTGAACGACGCGGGGCTCGCCAAGGCGAAAATGCTGATCGTGCTCAACGACAACGAGATGAGCATCTCAAAAAACGTGGGTTCCCTGGCCAAGCACCTGACCCACATGCGCCAGAGCGGGAGCTACAGAGGGCTTAAGCAGACCGTCAAAAAGCTGATATACAGGCTGCCCAAAGGCGGCAGCTCCACGGAAAAACTGTTTACCCGCGTGAAGAACGCGATCAAAGTGCTGTTCGTATCCGACCAGTTTTTCGAGAGCCTGGGCATAGAGTATCTGGGCCCCATAGACGGCCACGACATCGAAGAAATGCAAAGGGTCTTTTCGAGGGCGCTCACTTATGACGTGCCTGTGATCGTGCACGTGGTGACGAAAAAGGGCAAAGGCTATCTTCCCGCCGAAAAGACGCCTGGCGCATTCCACGGCGTAGGGCCGTTTGACAGGGCAACAGGGCAGCCGAAAAAAGCCGAATGTGAGCCCTCCTGCGGGAAAGCCATTTCCGACTGGCTGATAAAAAACGCCGAGACCGACCGCAGGATCTGCGCCGTATCCGCCGCGATGCTGGACGGGACGGGCCTGGCTGCGTTCAAAGATGCATATCCGGACAAATGCTGTGACGTGGGGATCGCGGAAGGCCACGCCGCGGGCATGGCGGCGGGCATGGCTGTAAACGGCTTAAAACCGTATCTTGCGCTGTATTCCACGTTCATGCAGCGCGCCTACGACCAGATAAACGTCAATATCTGCTTAAACCGCGCGCCCGTCACGCTGCTTATAGACAGAAGCGGATTAAGCGGCGCGGACGGCGAGACGCACCAGGGCGTGTTTGACACGCCGCTTCTCAGGGGACTGCCGGGGCTCACCGTGTGCGTGCCTTCCTGCATGGCGGAGCTTAAGCAGATGCTGGATCTGAGCCTGAAGGCTGATGCGCCTTTCGCGATCAAATACCCCAAATGTCTGCCTGACGGCGGCGCCGCCGGGTTTAAAATCGGGGAATGGGACGAGGAAAAGCGCGGGAAGGGCGTGTGCGTCATTTCCTGCGGCAAGATGCTCGCGACCGCGAGGGAGGCGGCGAGTCTCCTGGCTGTTTCCGGCATAGACTGCGGCGTAGTGAACGCCAGGTTCTTAAAACCTATAGACGAGGCGCTTTTAGGCAGGGTATTTGCCGGATATAGGCACGTTTTCGTGCTGGAGGACTGCGTGCGCGCGGGCAGTCTGGGCGAGGAGATCGCGTCCCTCGCGCCTGAAGGAGTCAAAGTGAGCCTGCTGTGCGTGCCGGATAGGTATATCCCCGCCGGGACGGTCGCGGAGCAGCAAAAGATGTGCGGGCTGGACGCGGAAAGCGCGGCAAACGCGATCCGCGCTGCGGTAAAGGAGGACGAACGTGGCTGAACGGGCGGACGAAGCGCTGGTCAGGGCGGGGCTTGCGGACAGTCTGAACATCGCCGCCGCTCTCATAATGGAGGGCAAGGCGCTGTACGGTACCCAGAAGCTGTTAAAGCCGTCCGACAAGATAAAGGACATAACGCTTCTCAGGCTGAAAGGCGATCAGGATGCCTGGGTCAGCCGGGGCGCGCATAAGCTGGAAAAGGCGTTCAAGGTGTTCGACATTTCAGCCGCTGATAAAGTGTGCGCCGACATAGGCGCGTCTACGGGCGGGTTCACCCAGGTGCTGTTAAGCCGCGGCGCCAAAAGGGTCTACGCGGTGGACGTGGGATATAATCTGCTGGCGTGGAAGCTCAGGAACGACGAAAGGGTGCGGGTCATGGAGCGCACCAACGCCCGCCTGCTGAAGCCCGGGGACATTCCCGAAAGCCTGGATATGGGCGTCACGGACGTATCCTTCATTTCGCTTAAGGCGATACTTCCGCCGGTATTCAGACTGCTCGCTCCGGGCGCCGATTTCGTGGCGCTTATAAAACCGCAGTTCGAGGCACAAAAGGAGGAAGTGGGGGAAAAGGGCGTGGTGAGAGACCCGGAGACCCACATCAAGGTGGTTTCGGATATCGTGGTTTTCTGCAGGGATAACGGTTTTGGCCCCGTGGGGCTGGACTATTCGCCCATAACGGGGCAGGAAGGCAACATAGAATTCCTGCTGCACCTTAAAAACCGGGCCGGCACGGACAGCGTCACTCCGGAGCTCATACGGGACACGGTATGCGCCGCGCATGTTAATTTTGGCGTTTAGCGCGGTTTTATATTGCATAAAAATGTATAAATAATGTATAATCATACCGTAATGAATATTCTGGAGGCAAATCATGAAGGTTAAACGCCATGCCCTTATACTTGAGATAATCGCCGAAAAGGAGATCGATACTCAGGAAGGGCTCACAAAAGCGCTGGCTGAGGCGGGCGTAAACGTGACCCAGGCTACCGTGTCCAGGGATATAAGGGAATTAAAGCTTATAAAGACCGCGACTGACCACGGTACATATAAATATGCTGTCGGCGGCACGGAGGAGAGCGAAGGCCGCGACAGGTATCTGCGCATTTTTTCCGAGTCTGTCACCAGCGTGAACGGAGCGGGCAACCTGGTGGTGCTCAAGACCATTACCGCCGCGGCGCAGACCGCTGCCGAAGCCATAGACAATTTGGGCTGGCCCGAAATAATCGGCACGATCGCCGGGGAAAACACCGTTGTGGCGATAGTTAAAAACATAGAGGACACCGACGACGTGGTGGCCCGCCTTAAGGAACTTACGGGAAAGCGCTTCTGAAATGCTGCTTGAACTGGACATTCACAATATTGCTCTTATCGACAGCCTCCGCATAGAACTTACGCGGGGGCTTAATGCGCTGACCGGTGAGACCGGCGCGGGCAAAAGTATAGTCGTGGACAGCGTGAACCTGGCGCTGGGGCACCGAGGCGGCAGGGAAATGGTCCGGGCCGGCACGGAAAAAGCGCGGGTGCGGGCGCTGTTCGACATCAGCGAGTGCGGCAAGGCTAAACAGTTCCTGGACGATATGGGGATCGAGTACGACGACGGCTACGCCGAGATCACCCGCGAGATCACGAGCCAGGGCAAGAGCCTGTGCCGTGTGAACGGCGCGCTGGTGCCGCTAAACACGATCAAAGAGTTCACTTCGCTGCTCATAGACCTGCACGGTCAGCAGGAGCACCAGAGGCTTCTGAACGTAAGGGAGCACATGGAATACCTGGACGCTTTCGGCGGCAAGGAACTGCTTGCACTGAAAGGCGAGACCCAGGAGGCGTACGGCGTATATTCCGGGCTGAAGGCGGAACTGGAACGGCTTTCCCAGGACGAGAAGACGCTGTCCCAAAGGCAGGACACGCTGGAAATGCAGCTCAAGGAGATCAAGTCCGCCAAGCTCAAAAAGGGTGAAGAGGAAGAACTTGAGCGCCAGAGCCGGCTGTTCGAGAACAGCGAAAAACTGAGCCAGAGCGTGCGTACGGCGTACGAAAGGCTGTATCTGGGCGGCAAGAGCATCAGCGCCCAGGAGAGCATGGAACGCGCCCTCAACGCCCTTAACGAAATATCGGACCTGGATGAAAAGTACGCGGTCCTCTCGGACAGGCTGGAGGAAGCGCTTAGCCAGGTCAAGGACATAGGCTACGAGGTGCAGACCGCCTTCGAGGAGCTTTCGTTCGATCCCGCACAGGCGGACAGGGTGTACGAAAGGCTTGAGAAGCTCAAAAAGCTCAAGCGCAAATACGGTCCGGAGATAAGCGACGTGATCGAATATGCCCGGAAAGCCCAGGAAGAGCTGGACGAGCTGGCTAACATTGATTTCAGGCGGGACGAATTGACTGCGGAAGTGGAAAAGGCCGAAAAAGCGCTGCAGCAGGCCGCATCGAAGCTTACCGCTGCCCGCAGTGCCGCAGCCAAAGGGCTTGAAAAAGCGATAATGGAGCAGCTTAAGGACCTGGGCATGGAAAAAGCGGTGCTCAAGGTGCAGCTTACGCCCATCCCGCCCTGCGCGCGCGGCGCGGAAGAAGTGGAATTCGTGATCTCTACCAACCCGGGCGAGCCGATGAAGCCGCTCAAGGACATCGCTTCCGGCGGCGAAATGTCCCGTTTCATGCTGGCACTCAAGGTGGTGCTGGCATCGGGCGACGGCATCGAGACGCTGATTTTCGACGAGATAGACACGGGCATTTCCGGGCGCATGGCCCAGACCGTGGGCGAAAAGCTGGCGCTGCTGGCGGGGGACAGACAGGTTATCTGCGTGACCCATCTTGCGCAGATAGCGGCGCTCTCAGACACGCAGTTCATGGTGGAGAAACACCAGGAGGGCGAGCGCACGGTATCCGTGGTCAGGCGGCTGGACGATGAAGGGCGGCTTAAGGAAGTCACGCGGCTGATAGGCGGCGAGAGCAGCGACGAAAGTGCGGTAAATCATGCCAGAGTCCTGCTTGACCGCGCGGTACAAACAAAAAAGGAGCTGAGAAAATGCTGATCATAGGCATCTGCGGCGCCAGCGGCTCGGGCAAGAGCACTCTGGCAAAGGAACTGCAGCAGAAACTAAAAGGCAATACGCTGATGCTGAATCAGGACGCCTATTACAGGGACCACGCTTACCTTCCCTTTGAGGAACGCAGCAAGATAAACTACGACGAGCCCGGCGTGTTCGAGCACGACGAGCTTCTGTACGATATCACCTGCCTTAAAGAAGGAAAGCCCATCACCCGCAAGGCGTACGATTACGCCCATCATTGCCGGGCAGATCTGCCGGACGAGCTCATATACCCGCCCGAAACGGTGATAATCGAGGGCATTCACGCGTTCCACGACGAGCGGCTCAGGGACATGATGGATTTCAAGATCTACATCAGTGTAGATCCGGACATCTGCCTGCTCAGACGCATAAAGCGCGACATAGTGGAGCGCGGGCGCGATATCGCGGGCATCGAAGCCCAGTATCTTTCCACCGTCAAGCCGATGTATGAAAAATATATCCGCGCCTACGTGAATTACGCGGACGTGATCGTGGCAAGGGGCGGCAAAAACGCGAAGATCAGCGACATGCTGGCGGCATACATAAACGCGGGCTTCAAGGCGGAATGACAGTACAAAAAAAACACAGGGCGCGAAGAGCGCTCTGTGTTTTTTAATTGATTCAGAAGATCAAAGGGCGTATATGCTGCCTCCATGGCAGTCCGCCGCCACGGTGAGGGGAAAATCGCTGAATGTGAGCTTTCTTATCGCTTCCGCGCCCAGATCTTCATAAGCCACTGTCTCGCAGGCGGTGATATGCTTCGAAAGCAGCGCCGCGGCGCCGCCCACGGCGGCAAAATACACGCATGCATGCGCGTTTATCACCTCCATGACTGCCTCCGAGCGCTGGCCCTTGCCTATCATTACCCTGAGCCCCTCGTCAATAAGGCGGGGGGTATACGCGTCCATGCGGTAGGAAGTGGTGGGGCCGGCGGGGCCGATCACCCAGCCTTCCGGCGCGGGCGCGGGCCCGCAGTAGTATATGGCGGCGTTAATGAGGTCGATGGGCGGTGTTTTGCCCCTGTCAAGCGTTTCAACTATGCGCTTGTGCGCCGCGTCCCGGGCGGTGTAGACAGTGCCGCTCAAAAGCACGCAGTCGCCGGCACGCAGCGAGAGGATGTCTTCGTTTGAAAGCGGGAGGGAAAGCCGTTTAAGTTCCATCAGATCACCGCCTTCGCATGGCGGGAAGCGTGGCAGCACACGTTCACAGCCACGGGCATTCCCGCGATATGGGTGGGCAGCGCGCAGATGCTTACCTTGAGGCAGGTGGCTTTGCCGCCGAAGCCCGCCGCGCCTATGCCAAGCGAGTTTATGGCATCCAGCAGCTTTTTTTCCAGCTGCGCGTATGCAGGATCAGAGTTTTCCTCTTCAAACGGACGGGCGGTCATGAGCTTGGCATATACTGCCGCCTGCTCGAAAGTGCCGCCTATCGCCACGCCCAGTATGATGGGCGGGCAGGGGTTGGCTCCGGCGCGCCTGACCGTATCCACCACGAAATCCGTCACTCCCGCTTCCCCTGCGGAGGGAGGCAGCATTTTGATAGCGGACATGTTCTCGCTGCCAAAGCCCTTGCAGACTACGGTCACGGTGAGCCTGTCTCCCGGAACGACGCGGGTATGGATCACGGCGGGAGTATTGTCCAGGGTGTTGCGCCTGTCAAACAGCGGGTCTTTTACAACGCTTTTCCGCAGCCCCGCGTATGCCCGGCGCACGCCCTCGTTCACGGCGTCCTCAAACGCGCCTCCGCTTATGTGAGCGTCCTGGCCAAGTTCGAAGAACACCACGCACATGCCCGTGTCCTGGCAGACGGCGA
This sequence comes from Clostridia bacterium, assembly GCA_017518705.1. The sequence goes on along the minus strand of JAFWUC010000053.1, from coordinate 20,353 downwards.
CCTGCTCCCGTTTTGCGATACCGTAGTTTTCCAGCAGCTGGCCAAGAGCGTATTTCCCGGCGGGACAGTCTTCTTCGGCGTAAGCGGTCTCGACTGACTTCACCAAAGCAGGATCAAGCTCATACTCCGCGCGGAGTATGAGCTTTTCCAGGGTGTCCGTTATCGTTTTGCAGTGTATTTCCCGTATCATCAGAAATTGAAATAGCTGGCGGCATTGCCGTAGCAGATGTTTTCAACTATCAGCTTGAGCGTGGGCATGTCGGCGGGGTATTCGCCGTTTTCCACCCACTGGCCCAGCAGGTCGCAGAGTATGCGGCGGAAATACTCGTGGCGGGGATAGCTCACGAAGGAGCGGCTGTCGGTCAGCATACCCACGAACGCGCTCAATGCACCCAGCGCGGCCAGCGTCTTCATGTGCTCGTACATGCCTTCCTTCTGGTCGCAGAACCACCAGGCGGAACCGAACTGTATCTTGCCGGCGATGCCGCCCTGGGTCTGGTAATTGCCTATGGCGGTGCCGAGGATGTAGTTGGCGGCGGGATTCAGGGTGTAGAGTATGGTCCTGGGCAGCGCGCCTTTGACCTCCTGGGCGTCCAGAAGCTTGCAGAGCTTGCCGCTGATAGGCGCGTCGGAGATGGAGTCAAAGCCCACGTCCGCGCCGTATTTTTTGTATATGGGCGTGTTGTTGTTGCGCTGCGCGTTCATGTGGTACTGCTGTGCCCAGCCGAGTTTGGAATAGATGTCGCCCAGCCCAATCATAATGTAGGTGCGGTAGGCGTCGGTCTCGCTCTCGCTCAGCTTTTCGCCGCGCATGGCCTTGGCGAAAGCGGCTTCGGCCCGCGCTTCGCAATCCTCTTCGAAAGGCACGGTGTCCAGCGCGTGGTCGGATATGCGGCAGCCCCGGTCGTGGAAGTACTCCGCGCGCGCGGAAAGCGCGGCAAGCACGTCCGCGGCGGAAGCGATCTTGACGCCGCTCATGTCGGAAAGCAGGGAAATATAGTCCACAAAGCCTTCCAGATTGATCTTCACGGCCTTGTCCGGGCGGAAGGTGGGCAGTACCTTTACGGGGAAGGAGGTGTCTTTAGCCAGCTTTTCGTGGTAGATCAGCGTGTCGGCGGGGTCGTCCGTGGTGCACACCACTCTTACGTCAAAACGCTCTATGAGTTTGCGGGGCAGGAAGTCGGGGGTAGCCAGCAGCTCGTTGCAGCGGTCGTAGATCTCCCGCGCCGTGGACTCGTTAAGTATGGTGTCGATGCCGAACACACGCTTTAATTCCAGGTGCGTCCAGTGGTACAGGGGATTGCCGATGGCCAGGGAAATGCACTTGGCGTACAGGCGGAATTTCTCAAAATCGTCGCCGTCACCGCGTATGAACTTGTCGTCAACGCCCAGGGAAGCCATGAAGCGCCACTTGTAGTGGTCGCCGCCCAAGAACAGCTGGGTGACGTTTCTGAAAGGTTTGTTTTCCGCGATCTCCTTTGGAGAAAGGTGGCAGTGGTAGTCTATTATGGGCATTTTCTCTGCGTATTCGTGGTACAGCGTACGGGCTGTGGGGGTGGAAAGCAGGAAATCCTCGTCCATGAACTGTCTCATTAAAGCTCCTGAGCCGTTGCGGCAGACGGCGAATCGTGGGCGAAGCCGCGTAGTTTCCGCCCAATATCCTATGCTAAATGATAACCAAAAGGCGGCGGTTTGTCAAGCGGGAGAAGAAAGGGCATAAAAAACGGGCAGGCCGCCCGGTCGGAGGACGGTTTGCCCGTTTAGTTAAAGATCTGCTGTCAGCCGTTTCGCGCCAATGCGCCGTTAAGGAACCCCAGCACCTCGTGCCACCACGGATACAGCGTTTCGTCGGCGCTGCGGTAGATCTCGTGCCTTGCGCCGGCAACTATCACCAGTTTTCCGTGTTTTACGCGGGAAATGAACTGTTCCTGCGGCAGGGGCTTGACTTCCCAGTCGTTTTCCGCCTGCCAGATGCCGACGGGGCAGGCGATCTTTTCAGGCATGCCATTTTTAAGCAGCTTTCCGGTCACTCCCATGGCTTCGCGCATCCAGGAGTAGGTGGGGCCGTTGTTGGAGAAGCGGGGACAGGTGTATTTCCTGTCGTCCCACCAGTCGAAGCGGGCGCGGCTGGTGCAGCAGCTGGTCTCGAAGTTCTCGTGTCCGGAATAGGGCTTGGAGATGAATATGCGCCGTCTGGATTTGCCGATCATGCAGGCCGCAGCGCCCATAAAGCGGAGCATCCACACGGGCAGGCCTCCCGTGCGCGGAGCGATCATGGGCGCGCACAGCGCGAGGGCGCGGAACACCTCGGGGCGTTTTTCCGCGTACAGGCAGGCCACAGCGCTGCCCATGGAGTGGGCGAACACGCAGTACGGCGCGAGCATGATTTTCAGGCACTTATTAACTACGGCGTCCAGGTCGTCCACATAGTCCGCAAAGCGGCGGACGTGGGTCAGGGACATGTCGCTCACAGCCGGATCCCTGTAGCTTTCACCGTGCCCGCGCTGGTCGTAGGCGAGCACTGAGAAACCGTTGTTAAGCAGGGAATAGATGATCTCGGAGAACTTGTTCGCCGCTTCCGTAAAGCCGTGCAGCACGACGCAGGTGCCTTTCGGCGCGTCCGCGTCGTAACGGTGTACGTTAATCTGAGCGCCGTCTTTCGCGGAAACGGTCAGGCGGGTTTCCCTTTTGGCCAGGTAGGGGAGCACGGCCTCGCTCATGCCGGAGGCGAAATCCTCTTCCGAAAGCAGATAGTCGGGATTTATGGTATACATTATTTGTTTCCTATGATCCTGGCGTAGACCTTGCTCTCGTTGTATTTAAGGAAGATGGCTCCGCCGACAAGGCACACAGCGCCGGAGATGATGGCGATCAGACGGTAGCCGAAGCCGTTTTCCCACTTGAAGCCCACGATGCTGGACACTATTATCAGCGCCAGCGCCTGGCCCATCTTCATGGCGAAGGTACGGGCGGCGTAGAACATGCCCGCGCGCTCCTCGCCGGTGTCCAGCGCGTCGCACTCGGCGATATCAGCCACCACAGCCTGGGGCAGTATGCCGAATATGGCCATCGCGGGAGCCGCCAGTACGCACAGGATGATGCCCTGGATGACCGGGTCGATGCTCATAAGTCCCATGCAGGCGGTGTATGCGAAAGCGACCACGAATATGCAGAAGGCCACGAGGATGAGCTTGCGCTTGCCGAATCTGGGGGTCAGCTTGCTTACCAAGGGGTAGAACAGCACGCTCAGTGCGGTCATAAGCACGAAGAACAGGGTGCTCATGCCGTCGTCCAGCTTGAGCAGGCCGGTCACAAAGTAGAGCATAGCGGTCTGGAACATGGTGATGCCCAGGAAGTAGATTATATCGCTGGCCACGAAGATACGGAAGTCCTTGTTGCGGAAGGTGGCCTTAAGGCTCTTGAAGGCGGTCGACTGGGCGGGCTGCGCGGTCACGTATTCTTTTTCATTGATGGTGAATACGGGCACGAACAGGCAGGCGACGCCGATCACGCTCAGCACGCAGAAGATGATCCTGACGGCGGTATAGTGATCCACGCCCGCGCCTTCCATAAAGCCCCAGAGTATGGGCGCGGTGTACGCGATGGCCATGCCGGCGATGAAGGTGAAGGAAATGGTGGTGGAAATGCTCATGCGGGTCTTCTGGTCGGTGCCCAGTTCGGGTATCAGCGCGTTAAAAGGCGTGCAGTACATGGTCATGAACAGATAGAAGCCGGTGAGCATCACGAACAGGAACACCGCGTTGATCCAGCTGCTGCCGGACACGGGGGACCAGAAAGTGAGTATGGTGAAGATGCCGAAGGGAATGGCGGCAGCTTTCATGAAGGGGATGCGGCGGCCCTTGGGATTCTTGCTGCGGTCGGACAGGGAAGCGATCCAGGGGTCGGTCACCGCGTCGAACACGCGCCCGAAGCCGGTGATCAGCGCCAGTATGCTTATAAGACCGAAAATCGCGGGACCGGTCTCGAAAAACGGGTTTTCGGCGAGACCGGTGGATTTGTCGGGCACATAGAAGTTTACAAGGTAGTTGCTGATCAAGGCGCTTAACAGCGACCAGCCGAACTGGCCGATGGCGAAACACCAGACCTTGCCGCGGGTAAGTTTCTTGGGCTGAGCCATGAGGGATCATCCTTTCAAATATTATTAACCTATATTGTAACATAAGCCGCATCAAAACTCAATACCCGCCTAAATCCCTCTTTTTTTTGCCGGGGAAATGGTGTATAATTATTATACTAAGGAGAGTTTTATGGCAGAATACTTTGACGCTGTGGTCATAGGCGCGGGGCACGCGGGCTGCGAGGCGGCTCTGGCGCTGGCGCGCATGGGGCAGAAGACCCTGCTTTTGACGCTGAATATCGATTCCGTGGCCATGATGCCCTGCAACCCGTCAATAGGGGGCACGGGCAAAGGCCACCTGGTAAGGGAAGTGGACGCGCTGGGGGGCGAGATGGGCCTCGCGGCGGACGACACGTTCATACAGAGCCGCATGCTCAACACCGGGAAAGGCCCTGCGGTGTACAGCTTGAGGGCACAGGCGGACAAGGCCGCCTACAAAAAGCGCATGCTGGACGCGGTGCTCGGGCAGGAGAGGCTCGACTTAAGGCAGGGAGAAGCCGCCGAGATCCTTACCAATAACGGCAGGGTCTGCGGAGTGACTACCGCCACGGGCATGGAGATCGGCTGCCGCGCCGTGGTGGTGTGCACGGGCGTGTACCTTAAAAGCCGTATCATTATAGGGCAGCATTCATGGGAAGGCGGGCCCCAGGGACTTGTGGCCGCCGCAAAGCTGACGTCCTCGCTTATGGGCCTGGGATTCACCATCCGCCGCTTCAAAACGGGCACTCCCGCAAGGCTCGACGGCCGCACGATAGATTTCTCGAAAATGGAACCCCAGGAGGGCGACGATCCAATCGTGCCGTTCTCTTTCCTGACGGACGCGGGTCCGCTGGTCAACCGGGCAAAGTGCTACCTGACCTATACGAATCAGCAGACCCATCAGATCATCCTTGACAACATCCACCTGTCGCCCATGTATTCCGGGCAGATAAAGGGCACGGGCGCGCGCTACTGCCCCTCGATAGAGGATAAGATAGTCAAATTCAGGGACAAAGAGCGCCACCCCATATTCATGGAGCCGGAAGGGCTGAACACCGTGGAGTGGTACGTGCAGGGCATGTCGTCTTCCCTTCCCGAGGAAGTGCAGCGGAGGGTGTACGCTACTGTTCCGGGGCTTGAGCATGCCAAGGTGATGCGTCCGGCGTACGCCATCGAGTACGACTGCATAGATCCGCTTTCGCTTTCTTCCGCGCTGGGCGCGAAGCATTTACAGGGGCTGTATCTGGCGGGCCAGATAAACGGCACCAGCGGCTACGAGGAGGCTGCGGCCCAGGGCATTTACGCGGGCATGAACGCCGCGCTGTACCTTAAGGAGGAAGCACCCCTGATCCTGGACCGGAGCCAAAGCTATATCGGCGTTATGGTGGACGACCTGACCACAAAGGGCACCGACGAACCCTACCGCATGATGACTTCCCGGGCGGAATACCGCCTGCTGCTCAGGCAGGACAACGCGGATCAGCGCCTTACGGAGCTGAGCTACGCCAAGGGTCTTGCGGGCGAGAACAGGATAAGGCGTATGGAACGTAAGCTGGAGGAGAAAAACACCGCCAGGAAGTATCTGGAAGCGCATTTTATTCCGGCATCCGAGAAACTGAACAAACTGCTGACCGAGGCCGGCGAAACGGAAATGACGTCTTCGGCGCGGCTGAGCGACCTGATCAAACGGCCCGGAGTGTCGTATAAAATGCTGGGGGAGATAGACCCGCAGCTGCCCGCGATCAGCTTTGAGGCCAGGGAACTCACCGAGATTGAGCTGAAATACGAAGGTTACCTGCGCCGCCAGGAGGCGGAAGTCAGGAAATTCGCCCGGGAGGAGCAGATGCTGCTTCCCAAAGACCTGGATTACCTTTCGCTGGACAATCTGCGTCTGGAAGCGAGGCAGAAACTGGACAAAGCGCGCCCTTTGTCCCTGGGTCAGGCCAGCCGCGTGCCGGGCGTGTCGCCGGGAGACATAAGCGTGCTTATGATACTGCTGGAAAAACTCAGGCGGGAGGGCAAGACCGAATGAGGGAATACCTGCTTTCACAGGCCGCGAAAATGGGCCTGGACATGAGCCCGGCACAGGCGGACAAACTGATCGGCTACCATGAACTGATCATCAGTGCCAACGGGAAAATGAACCTGACCCGCGTGGGAGATGACTTTGCGGAAGCTGCGGACAGGAATTACCTTGACAGCCTTACCGCCGTAAAGTATCTTAAAGACTGCGCAAGCGTGATTGACGTGGGCAGCGGAGCAGGGCTTCCGGGCGTGCCGCTGAGCGTTATGCTGCCCCAGACGCGCTTTACGCTTATGGACAGTCTGAACAAGCGGGTGGAGTTTCTGGCAGAGGTGGTTGGTGCACTTGAGCTCAACGCCGAAGCGCTGCATATGCGCAGCGAGGACGCGGGCAGGAACGCCTTATACCGGGAAGGCTTTGACGCGGCGGTCGCGCGGGCGGTAGCGCCGCTCAACATACTGTGCGAATGGCTGCTGCCGCTGGTAAAGACCGGGGGCAGGATGCTGGCGCTCAAAGGTCCGACGGCGGAAGAAGAGGCGAAGGAAGCCGGGTTCGCGCTTAGCGAACTTGGCGGTGAGATCGCATCTATCCATGACGCGCCGGTGCCGGGACGGGACTGGAACCACAGGATAGTCGAGATAATCAAGACCAAAGCCACGCCGGACAAGTATCCGAGGCGTGCGGGAATGGCCGAGAAACGGCCGCTGAAGGGGGTAAAACAGTGAAATACGTGATCGCACTGGATCAGGGCACTACCAGTTCCCGGGCAATCGTGTTTGACGAGACCGGGGCGCAGGTGGCCAGCCACGCCAACGAGTTCAAGCAGATATATCCCCGGCCCGGCTGGGTGGAGCATGACCCGGAGGATATCTGGTCCAGCCAGATAAACGCGCTTAAGACCGCGGTGGAAAAAGCGGATATCGATGTGAACGACATAGTCGCCATAGGCATCACCAACCAGCGGGAGACTACACTGGTGTGGGACAGAGCTTCCGGCAAGTGCTTCCACAACGCCATAGTCTGGCAGTGCCGCCGTACGTCGCCCATAATCGAACAGCTCAAGCAGGACGGATATGAGGGAGAGATAAGGCGCGTGACGGGTCTGGTGCCGGACGCGTATTTCTCCGGCAGCAAGCTGAAATGGCTGCTGGACAACGTTGGGGGACTGCGGGAAAAGGTGGACAGGGGAGAAGTGTGCTTCGGCACCGTGGACAGCTACCTGGTGTGGCGGCTCACGAAAGGCAAAGCGCACGTGACCGACGCCACCAATGCCTCACGCACGATGCTGTTCAACCTCAAAACCCAGACCTGGGACGAAGGCATGCTGAAAATGCTGGGCATTCCAGCAAACGTGCTGCCGCAGGTGGTGGATTCTTCCCAGACGGTAGGCGTAACGGACAAAAGCATACTGGGAAAAGAGATACCCATCTGCGCCATGGCGGGAGACCAGCACGCGGCGCTGTTCGGGCAGGCATGTTTTGAAAAAGGCATGGCAAAGAACACCTACGGCACGGGCTGCTTCCTGCTTATGAACACGGGCAGCGAGATCGTGCCCAGCCGTTACGGCCTTGTGAGTACCATGGCGTGGCGAGTGGACGGCAGGCCAACCTATGCGCTGGAAGGCAGCGTGTTCGTGGCAGGCGCGGCTATACAGTGGCTGCGCGACGAACTTAAGATAATAAGCAGCGCAGGCGAGACGGAAGGTCTGGCACGTTCCATTCCCGACAACGGGGGCGTTTATCTGGTGCCTGCCTTTGCGGGGCTGGGAGCGCCGTACTGGGACATGTACGCCCGGGGCACGCTGGTGGGCCTGACCCGCGGTACGGGCAGGGCGCACATAGCCAGAGCCGCGCTGGAAAGCATCGCATACCAGTCCATGGACGTGCTGGAAGCCATGACGGAGGATTCCGGCCACCCGCTGAGCGTGCTCAGGGCGGACGGCGGCGCCACAGCCAACAACTTCCTCATGCAGTTCCAGGCGGATATGCTGGGCATCGACGTCGTGAGGCCCAGGATAACCGAGACTACGGCGCTGGGCGCGGCCATGCTGGCGGGACGGGCGGCGGGCCTGTGGAACGATGAAAAGCTCAAGACTATCTGGCAGAGCGAAAGCGTGTTCACGCCTTCGCTGTCCGAAGAAACACGGGCGAAACTCAAAGCCAAATGGAAAAAGGCCGTCAGCAAAGCTGAACGCTGGACGGACGATTAAGCGGCAGGGCATATCTCATATAACGAACTGCCTTATCTGACTCGGACACTCGGTTTATGGAGGAAAACATATGATCGGCAAGCTGGTTCGCCGGATGCTGGTGGCGCAGGTGCTGTCTGCGCTGACGGTCTCACTGTGCCTGCTTATCGACAACATGATGATAGGTCGCTATCTGGGCGTGCCCGCGCTGGCGGCGGACAGCCTCGCAAACCCGCTTTTGCTGGCACTTGGCGCGGTGGGCACCATACTGGCTACGGGCGTACAGGTGGCGTGCGGAAAGTCATTGGGCAAAGGTTCGCAGGCGGAGACCAACGTGTGCTATTCGACCGCAGTTGTGACAGCGCTGGTGTTTTCGGCGGTGTTCGCGCTTTTCGCCGTGACGCTGCATGTGCCTTTGGCAAAGCTGCTGGGGGCAAACGAGGCGCAGCTGATCAAAGACACCGGCGGCTACATCGCCGGGTTCTCCATAGGCGCGCCCGCTACCGTTCTGGCGCTGATACTGATCCCGTTTTTGCAGATTGCCGGGCAGAGCGGTCTGCTGGTGGTGGCGGTGCTTATGATGACCGTTACGGACGTGACGTTCGATCTGCTCAGCGTGTTCGTGTTCAAAGGCGGGATGTTCGGCATGGGACTTGCGTCGTCGCTCAGCTACTATGTTGCGGTTATCATCGCCGGAAGCTACTTCCTTTCCCACAAATGCGTATTCAAATTCTCGTTTTCCGGCGTAAAGCTCAGCAAGCTCAAGGAATTTCTAATCGGCGGCGCGCCAACCGTGTTCTGGCTGGCCGCTTCGGTGCTGCTCGTGTTTGTCATGAACATGATACTTATGGACATGGACAGCAGCAACACCCTCGTCGCGGCGTTTACGGTAGTGAGCACCATAGGCAACGCAAGCAACTGTATAAGCACGGGCACGGGCGGCGTGGCGCTCACGCTGTCCAGCGTGTTATATACCGAAGAAGACAGGACCGGGCTCAAAGTCCTTTTAAACACCCTGTTCGTCGCGGCGGCGACAATGGCTGCGGCGGTCACGGCGGCGCTGCTGATCTTCGCACCGCAGCTGGTGAGCCTGTTCATCCCCGAAGGGGGGACATATCAGGACACGGTGATATTCGCGCTGCGCATGTATTCCCTGGGGCTGCTGCCGTACTGCATAAACAGTGCGTTCAAGAGCTGCTACCAGGGCACCGGGCGGGTTAAGCACATGGAGACGATCTCCGTGCTTGAAGGCATCGTACTGCCCGTGGCGGCGGCGCTGATGCTCAGGCAGACGGGCGGCAGTTCCGCCGTGTGGTGCTACTTCCTTGTGGGTGAAGTGCTCACGCTGATGGGCATCGTCATGTGGGTGTGGCTCAAAAAACGCGCCGTCACGCTGCGTACGGAGGATTTGCTGCTGCTTGACAGCGGATTCGGAGTGCCGCTGGAGGATATGCTGGAAGCGGACATCCGCGATATAAATGACGTGATCGACCTGTCCTGCGCGGCGTCCGAATTCTGCCGTGCGCACGGGGGAGACGAGCGTCTGAGCGCGAACCTGGCGCTGTGCGTGGAGGAGATGGGCACGAATATCGTCACGCACGGTTTCGCGCCGAATAAGAAAAACAATTTCTCGATCCGTCTGCAGTATAAGGATAATCATTGGACGCTGCGCTTCCGCGACGACTGCAAGGCGTTTGACCCCGTAAGTCACATAGCGGATCAGAAAAGTTCCGAAAGCATGGGTATACGCCTGGCGATGCGCACGGCGGACGAAGCGAGGTACACCTACTCCATGAACCTCAACAACCTGATGATGATACTGTGCGACAAAAAACGGTAACAGCGATCATAACGATAATAAAAACCCCTTCCGGTCGGAAGGGGTTTTTGATAAGCTCCGTTTAGAACTTCAGGCTGTTCAGCTTGATGCCGGGGCCCATGGTGCTGCTGATGACGGCGGACTTGATGTAAGTGCCCTTCGCAGCAGCGGGCTTCGCCTTCAGAATGGCCTCCATGAGGGTCTTCAGGTTCTCGCCCAGCTGTTCCTCGGTGAAGGAAGCCTTGCCCAGGGGGCAGTGGATGATAGCGGTCTTGTCCAAACGGTATTCCACTTTACCGGCCTTGGTTTCCTGCACGGCCTTGGTGACATCCTGGGTGACGGTGCCGGTCTTGGGGTTGGGCATGAGGCCCTTGGGGCCCAGCACTTTACCGAGACGGCCAACCAGACCCATCATGTCGGGAGTGGCGATACAAACGTCGAAACCGAACCAGCCGCCCTGGATCTTGGCGATCATGTCCTCGGCGCCCACGAAGTCAGCGCCCGCAGCCAGAGCTTCGTCAGCCTTGGGGCCCTTGGTGATGACCAGAACGGTCTTGGTCTTGCCGGTGCCGTTGGGCAGCACGACGGTCCCGCGAACCTGCTGATCAGCGTGGCGGGGGTCAACGCCCAGACGCACGGAGATCTCGATGGTTTCGTCAAACTTGGCCTTGGAGGTCTGCTTTACGAGAGACACAGCCTCTTCGGGGTCATACAGCCTGCCGCGCTCGATGAGCTTGAAGCTGTCAGAATACTTTTTTCCCATTTTCATGATTCAAATTCCTCCCTGTGGTACAAACGGCTCAGTGTCCTCCCACGGTTGTGGTGTTATGCTCAGTCGTCGACGACGACGCCCATGCTGCGGGCGGTGCCGGCCACCATGCTCATGGCGGCTTCTACGCTGGCGGCGTTAAGATCGGGCATCTTGAGCTCTGCGATCTCCATGACCTGGGCCTTGGAGATATGAGCTACCTTGTCCTTATTGGGACGGCCGGACGCGGTCTCGATGCCGCAGGCCTTCTTGATCAGGACGGCGGCAGGGGGAGTCTTGCAGATGAAGGTGAAGGATCTGTCCTGATAGACGGTGATGACTACCGGGATGATGAGACCCACCTGCTTGGCGGTGCGGTCGTTGAATTCCTTGCAGAATCCGGGAATGTTTACGCCATGCTGACCGAGCGCGGGACCGATAGGCGGCGCGGGTGTGGCCTTGCCGGCGTTTACCTGCAGCTTAATAAGCGCGGTAACCTTCTTTGCCATAGGGGTTTCCTCCTTAATCTAATGTGGTGAAGCGGAGAGAATCAGTCTCTCCTCCCACTTCCCTAAAGCCCGTAGGCCTTAAAGCGATAGTTAAATGTCGACCCGGACGACTTCGTCCAGCTCAAGATCCACGTTGGTGGCGCGGTTGAGCATTTCGACCACGACCGTGACGCGCTTGAGGGCGGTGTCGATCTGGGTGACCTTGCCGGTAAAGTTCTCGAAGATGCCGTTCAGGATGCGGACCTCGTCGCCCACCTGCACGTCCAGGCGGGTCACGGGGATAGCAGCCATGATCTCGTTGTACTCTTCATCGGACAGGGGAGAGGGCTTGTTGCCCGCACCCACAAAACCGGTGACGCCGCGGGTATTGCGCACGATATACCAGCTTTCGTTGGTCATGACCATACGCACCAGCACATAGCCCGGCATGCGCTTGCGCTGTACTACGTGGCTTTTGCCGTTTCTGATCTCCAGCACTTCTTCAACGGGGATCTCAACCGCGCCTATCATATCCTGCAGGCCGTTGTTTTCCACGTTTTTGTCCAGGTTGGCCTTGACTTTGTTTTCGTAGCCGGAGTAGGTATGCACTACATACCATTTCATGGAGGGATTGTCCGCCATGTTTTGCTCCTTAGCCCGTGATCAGGCGCACCAGGGCACTGGCGCCCAGATCGAACACGCCGATTATGACGCCCATGATCACAAGGAAGATCAGCACCACCAGAGAGTAATTGATGAGCGCGCTCTTGGTGGGCCAGGTGACCTTCTTAAGCTCGTGATACATGTTATAGAAGGCCTTGCCGATACGGTTGAAGAAACGGGCGAAGATGTTGCCCTTCTTTTCCTTCTCGGGCTTGGCGGTGGACTTGACGTCCTTGTTTAACTGTTTTTCAGCTGCCATGAGTATTGCTCCTTCCTGCCAGTTCGGTAGGGGATGATTACTTGGCTTCCTTGTGAGAAGTATGCTTTCTGCAGAAGCGGCAATACTTGCTCATTTCCAGCCTGTCGGGATCGTTCTTCTTGTTCTTGATGGTGTTGTAATTGCGCTGCTTGCACTCGGAGCAGGCCAGTACAACTTTGATTCTTTTATCCGATGCCATATCGACACCTCCTATTATAGTCGTGGCGCCCGTCTGGTTGAGGGACGCTCGTGTTCACAACAAAAGCAACCCAAACACTGGGCAGACTTAAGTATTATACACATATACCTGATTTGATGCAAGTGCTGAGACAAAAATTAACGGATTTTTAGCGAAGAAAAATCCGGGGCGGCTGCGCCCCGGATCGGTCTGTGTTTTAAAGGCTTTCGTACAGCGCGTCCCGCAGGGAGAAGTGGCAGAGCGCCTCGTCTCCGCCCAGCAGGTTGGTAAAATATGTAAGGCTGAGTCTTCTGTCAAAATCCATCAGCGCGTATGCGCCCGCGGCGCCGCCCCAGCCGTAATCGTGCAATCCGTTTTCGGCGGGGATGCGCATACCGAGGGTGTAGCTGTAACCCTTGAGCTGCGGCCAGGACACGTCCGAAGCCTGAACTCCCGTGAGCGTGTATTTTTCGAGCAGACTTACGATATCCCCTTTGACCAGCCTTCCGGACGCGAAGGCATCCAGAAACAGCGCGTAGTCGCCTGCGGTGCATACCAGACCGGCGCCGGCGGAATCGTATCCGGGGCAGGGGGTAAAGCCGGTATTGGTCGCGCAGGGGACGTAGCCGCCTTTAGCGGCTTTGAACTGCGGCGTCAGAGTGGACAGATCTTTCAGTTCGCCCAAAAGGCAGCTGTGCTCCATCCCCAAAGGAGCAAAGAACCTTTCCCTGAACAGCTCGCGGAGCTTTTTGCCGTATGCGACTTCCAGCAGGGCGCCGAGCACGTCGTGGCACAGACTGTACTGCCAGTGGCTGCCCGGCTCGAAGGACAAAGGGCGCGCCGCCAGAAGCGAGACGCTCGCCACGGTGGGCAGATGATCGCTCAGCTGGTTCAGGTCGTAATTGACGCCCGCGGTCATCATGATCAGATGAAGCACGGTGATCGGCGTGCGGCTCTTCCTGACGGTGACCTGCCTGCCTTCTATTTCCCTTACGCTCATGTCGCCGAACCCGGGGATGTAATCCGCCAGGCGGTCTTCCAGTTTCACGACGCCCTCTTCCAGCGTCTGAAGCAGCAGCGCGGAGATAAGGAGCTTGGTCATCGAATACGCGGGATAGACTTCCTCGCCGTTTATGGGCACGCGCCTTTCCGCGTCGCGGAAACCTGTCTGATAGGAGAACACCTCGCGCCCGTCTTCCCAAACCCTTACGTCGCCCATGGGCATATGCGCGGGGGCGAGCATATCGACGGCGCGCTTCAGCGGAGCAAAAGAACGCATGTTACAGCCTCACTTCTTCAAACAACCGGTCGTTTTTGCCGAGGATAAGATAACTGTCGTATCCGGCTTCGCGCATATACGCTTCGGCTTCGCTGAAATACGCGTTCAGCAGCGGGGAATAGTGGCAGTCCGAAGCGGGGATGATTTTTCCGCCCAGGGAGCGCCAGTATTTAAGCAGAGGCATAACCGGATAGGGGCAGGGCTGGTTGGACCTGGCCATGCCGCCCGTGTTCAGTTCCATCACATCGCACACGGGGATTATGCGGTCCATGGCCTGACGGCCCAAAGTCAGGAATTCCCCGCCCTCGCCAAACCAGTGCCGGCGGCGGTTGTATTTTACGATAAGGTCAAAATGCGCCACTATGTCGGGCTTTTTTGTCAGGACGCAGCTGACCAGCCCGTCAAAATACTCCGCGCATGCCCTGAGCCAGTCTGAGGCGTAATGGGTCCCGACAAACTGTTCCAGCTTGTCCGGGTCTCCGTCCACGCCGGCATACTCGCCATCAGGGGCTGTAAGGTAGTGGTTCGCGCCGAGGAAATAGTCGAGCCCTTCGCCCGTTTCCGGGGACATACGGTCTATCTCGAGACCGGTCCAGATGCGGATGCGGGAAGAATACTCTGCTTTAAGCCCGTTTATCTCGTCGACATATTTCTGCCTGACCTCTTTTGTGAGGCCGCAGGCGGGGTCGATGACGGGCTGGTAAGCGTGTTCCGAAAAGCCCAAAGAAACAAAGCCCAGCTTCAGGGCCTGCTCAACGCTGTCCCTGGCGGGGCTTTTGCCGTCCACGTAATCGGAATGTGTGTGTGGGTTGGATAGTATCATGTATTCGGCAGGATCAGATGACGTACTGCTTTATGAACGCGGGCAGTTCTTCGATGTCGCAGCTCACGTTCAGCACGAATCTGACGTTGGAGTTTTCTCCGAGGGCGTTCAGACGGGTGAAGAAGCCCTCTGTTTCCTCCAGAGGAGTGGATTTGATGAGTTTGCGGAAGGCGTCCACGCACACCAGGGTGATGTCGTAATTGACCGCCAGCATTCCGCTCAAAAAGCCCAGGAACACGTCCGCGGTGGCGCCCCTCACGCCCTGATATTCACCGGCGTCCACAAAACGGATCTCGTGGCGCAGGTCGTACATATATCTTTTGTCGTCGTCCACGAACACTACGAGGCCGTGCTCGCTTTTGAGCGCGTCGTTGGCGATGTCTATGAGCCGCTTGGTTTTACCGCTGCCCTTGTTGCCGGCGATGACCTGTATCATATGCATTCACTCCAGTCGTAATATTGTCCCAAATGCATTATACACCAAATCCGGACAAAAAGCAACATCCCGCCCGAAAGACGCGGGATGCTGCAGTATGACCGGCAAAAAACCGTGACGCACGGATCATGTGCGGTGTATGCCGTTATATGCGTCCGCCGGGGAAGTTTCCGCGTTTTCGCAGGTATACACGCCGTTTTCGCGGGTGAACCAGCCCATGTCAACCATATCCCGGCGCACGGTGCAGTAATCCCCGTGCAGGCGGCTGATTGTCTCGTTCACCTGCTTTTCCGTGTAGCTCCTGCCCGGCTCGAACTGCTCAAATATCAGGCGGTAGATTATTAGCCGCTTTTTAAGCTGCGCGGGCAGACGCTCGCAGTAGCCTCCCGGCATGAAAGTGTCTATCACCTTGCGCTTGTAGAGTTCTTCCCTCAGCTCCTCCGCATCGGAACCCGGACCGTCAAACAGCAGGTCCTTGAGCGCCCTGTCGAACACCTGTCTGCGCAGGGAGTACACGGTGTAGTACTGTTCTTTTTTGCTGTCGATCAGTCCCGCCGCGTACAGTTTCTTTAAATGGAAGGAGACCGTGGGAGGGGAAAGCTGCAGCCGCTGGGCCAGAAGCTCCACGTACATTTCCTTTTCGTTCAGCGTGCGCAGTATCTTTAGGCGGGTTTCGTCGGCTATAGCCTTGAACAGCGTGTGCGAATCAGCCATTTTCCGCCTCCAGACGGCGAAGCTCTTCCAAAGCGAAACGGGTGGTGCGCGCCTTTATCTGTTCCCTCTCGGCGGTGTCAAGATCGCCCGTGAGCCGGATCCGCTCCGCGTTCTGCTCCAGAAAACCCGCTTCCTTCTCAAGCAGACCGGGCCTGATGCCCTCGTGATCGACCCTGCCGATCTGCTTGAGCATATCTCCCAGCATGCTGGCCTGCATGAGGCAGATGGAGTGAGCCCTTTCGTCACCCTGGGCGCGGGCGGCTTTGGCTTTTTCCCTGAATTCGGCGGCCTTGGCGTCAAGTATGCCGTTGTATGTTTCCAGCAAAGTCATCGGCGTATCCTCCAACTGATTAGATGATCATAAAATCATTATAAAATCTGATTAGATGTATGTCAAGCTAAATCTTCCATAGTTTCGAGATGTCGCGTGTGGCGAAGGGACGGAACGGGTCCCGCTTGACAATGCCGGCATCGGCGCATATAATCGTATGAGTACAGACTGAGCAGGGACGGGTCGGCCGTTCCCGGGCCTTCAGGCAGTGGAAAAACTCCGCAGGACAGCAGTTACCGGTTTATCTGCTGCCTGCGATTTTTATTATTCAGAGGTAGACATGAATACGACGGTAAAGGATACGGCATTTGAGTCGACCGCAACGCGGGTATCGACGGTGAGCATCATAATAAACATCTTCCTGGCGGCGTTTAAATTTATCGCCGGCGCGATCGGGCGCTCCGGAGCCATGATCAGCGACGCCGTGCATTCGTCTTCGGACGTGCTGGGCAGCCTGATAGTGATCGTGGGCGTAAAGATGTCGGGGAAAAAGTCAGACAAGGACCATCCGTACGGGCATGAGCGCATGGAGAGCGTGGCGTCGCTGATACTCGCGGGCATACTTGCCGCCGCGGGCATCTCGATAGGCAGGGAAGCCATCGCTTCGGTGATAAGCGGCGAATACCTGACCGCTTCCGCGCCGGGCGCGCTGGCGCTGGCGGCAGCGGCGGTCTCCATTGCGGTAAAAGAAGCCATGTTCTGGTACACCTGGATAAACGCCAAGCGCATCCGCTCCGGGGCGCTCAAAGCCGAGGCATGGCACCACCGCTCCGACGCTCTGTCCTCCGTAGGCGCTTTGATAGGTATCGGTGGCGCGCTGCTGGGCGGGAGGGTGATGGAACCCGTCGCCAGCGTGGTCATCTGCCTGTTCATACTGAAAGTCGCGCTTGACATATTCCGGGAAGCGGTCGATAATATGGTCGACCATGCCTGCGACGCCGAGACCGAAAACGCGATCCGCGCCTGCGCCACGGGGCAGCAGGGCGTGGAGAGCGTCGACGTGATACGCACCCGGGAATTCGGGCGGAAGATATACGTCGACATAGAGATCTCCGCGGACGGCAGCCTTTCGCTCAAGGAAGGCCACGACATAGCGCAGCGGGTGCACGACAGGATCGAAGCGGACTTTCCGGAAGTCAAGCATATCATGGTGCACGTGAATCCGGCGGAACCGCATTGATAAAAAGCATTTGGAGGGGCAGCATGACGAAAATCGAGGCACGCATAGACGAACTGATGTCACGCATGACACTGGAAGAGATCATCATGCAGACGGATCAGTACTTTAGCCACGACTTTACTTCCCGGGACGAGCAGGGCAGGGTCGTGTCCGTGGATATGGACAAGTTCGATTCGCTCCTGCGCGGCATGAGCTGCGGCAGCATCCAGAGCCGGGGCATGACGCCTGAACAGATAAACACGCTGCAGAAATACGCGGTCGAGAAAACGCGCCTGGGCATCCCCTTCCTGTTCAGCGAGGAGGCGCTGCACGGCCTGTGCCACCCCGACGCCACCGTGTTCCCCCAGCAGATAGGGCTGGCGGCCACGTTTGATCCCGAACTGGGATACAAGATGGGGCGCGCCATAGGCACGGAGACCCGCGCCATGGGCATAAACGAGACCTACAGCCCTGTTATGGATCTGATACGCGATCCCCGCTACGGCCGGACCGAGGAGACCTACGGAGAGGACACTTACCTGGGTGCCCAGTTCGCCCGGGAGGTCGTGAAGGGCCTGCAGGGAGACGATCTTTCCGCGCCGGATGCGATAGCGTCCGAGCCCAAGCATTACGCGGGCTACGGCGCGCCGGTGGGCGGGCTGAACTGTGCGCCCTGCGCCATGGGCCGCCGTGAAGTGTTTTCGGACGCGCTGCCCATATTCGAGGCCGCATTCAAGGACGCGGGCGCCACAGACGCCATGTGTTCATACAATGCCATAGACGGGATCCCGGTGGCGAGCGACCATGAGCTTCTGACGGATGTGCTGAGGGGCCAGTGGGGCATGCGCGGCTTCGTGAGGTCCGACCTCACGGCAGTGGCGCGCCTGTATGACAACCACTACACCGCCTGTTCCCGCAAGGAGGCCATCGCCCAGGGACTGGAAGCGGGCGTGGATCTGCAGCTGTACGATTTTCCCCACGACGAATGGCAGACCGGGATAAAGGAACTGGTGGAAAGCGGCAGACTGGATAAAAGCGTGGTCGAACAGGCGTGCCGGCGGGTGCTGAGAGTCAAATTCCTGCTGGGGCTGTTCGATAAGCCGTATGTCGATACGACGCGTAGGGAAAAATGCATGCACACGCCCGAACACAGGGCGCTGTCCCGCCAAATCGGGCGCGAAAGCATCGTGCTGCTCAAAAACGAAGACAGGCTGCTGCCCCTGGATAAAAACATAAAGACCATAGCCGTGCTGGGACCCGGCGCGGGCAGGCCGATGTTGGGCGACTATGTGGATCCGGCACAGACCGGCGACACGATCCTGGAAGGCATCAAAGAACTGGTGTCCGAAGGCACGAAAGTGCTGTACGACGAGGGCTGCAAGTTCCTGGGGGACGCGGCGATACCGTTTTCCCGCAAAGTGCTCAGGGACGAAAACGGCCGGCCCGGCCTAACCGGGCGCTATTACAACGGGCGCGAGTTTGAGGGTGAGCCCGTTATGACACGCACCGACCCGCGCATAGAATTCAACTGGATAATGTCCAAACCCTGCAGTGAGGTGGACGCGTACTGTTTCTCTGTGCGCTGGACGGGCAAACTGGTGCCGGACGAGAGCTTCAGCGGATATATCGGTTTCAACACCCAGGACAGCATGCGCCTGTACATTGACGGAAAGCTGATACTTGACGGCTGGGGCGAAAAACAGGACGCCAACCGCACGGTGGAGTTCGAATTCGTGAAGGGCCGCGAATACAGCCTGGTCATCGAGTTCACCAACGACCGCAGAGGCGCGCGGGTGGTGTTCGGCTATAACCGCACCAAGGAGGACTTTGCCCGTGCGATAGAGCTGGCTAAGCGGGCCGATGTGGCCGTCATCTGCGCGGGAGACAGCCAGGACACCAGCGGAGAAAATTTCGACCGCGTGAGCCTGGACCTGCCCGGCAACCAAAGCGAGTTCATAAGGCAGATCGCCGCCACGGGCACGCCGGTGGTGCTGGTGCTGGAGACGGGCCGGCCCGCTTCGATAGTCTGGGAGCAGGAGCACATTCCTGCGATACTGGAAGCCTGGTTCCCGGGGGAGGAGGGCGGCCATGCCGTCGCGGAGACGCTGTTCGGAGAAAGCGCGCCGTCCGGCAGGCTCCCGATCAGCTTCCCAAAGCACGTGGGCCAGATCCCCTGCCATTACACGCGGCGTCCGGGAGGCGGGCGCAGGTATGTGGAAATGGACTGCCTGCCTTTGTATCCTTTCGGCTACGGCCTGGGCTACACGGAATTCAAATACTCCGGGCTGTCGCTTTCCGCGGAGACCATAAGCGCGGGGGAAAGCATAACCGCCGAATTTGACGTGAGCAACACGGGCGATGCCGACGGCACGGCGGTCCCGCAGATATACATCCGCGATATGACTTCCAGCACGGTAAAACCGCTTATGGCGCTGGCGGCGTTCGGAAAATACCCGCTCAAGAGCGGCCAGACCAAACGCGTGAGCCTGACCGTATCGCCCAGATCCATGCGCACGCTGGGACGGGACTATGTGTGGCGCGTGGAGCCCGGCGAGTTCAGGCTGATACTTGCCTATGACTCCGAGCATCCCATCGAGAGCAGATCTTTCACGGTCAAATAACCATATACGGACAGAAAAAGCAGCCCGGGATCATATGTATCCCGGGCTGCGCTTTAATACCTGATCGGAGAACTCATAAAAGAGCCCGCCCTGTTTTGCACAGGACGGGCCGGTTTTATTTGCCGGATTACTTGAGCTCGGCGAAGTACTTGATGGTGCGGACCATCTGGCTGGTGTAGCTGTTCTCATTGTCGTACCAGGACACGACCTGCACCTGATAGGTGTCCTCGTCGATCTTGATGACCATGGTCTGGTTGGCATCGAACAGGGAGCCGTAGGTCATGCCGATGATGTCGCTGGAAACGAGCTTCTCGGTGGTGTAGCCGAAGGACTCATTGCTGGCGGCCTTCATGGCGGCGTTGACGGATTCCTTGGTCACGTCCTTGCCCTTGACGACAGCTACCAGGATGGTGGTGGAGCCGGTGGCTACGGGCACGCGCTGGGCAGAGCCGATCAGCTTGCCGTTGAGCTCGGGGATGACCAGGCCGATGGCCTTGGCGGCGCCGG
>JAFWUC010000052.1 GCA_017518705.1 Clostridia bacterium | reverse complement strand
GTTGTTGGGGTTGCAGATGACCCGGGTGTCGCCTTTTTCGGCCCGCACGCCGCCCGCGCGCACGCACCTTCTCCCGCTGACCGCCGCGCGTCTGTCGTATTCGCCGAAAGTCGGCCCTTCGACCAGCACCCTTCCCCGGTCGAGCGAGAGCAAAAAATCTATCGCCTCAATCCCTCCCGCTGTAGGCAGTATCATGCTTTCGTCCACGCCCGCGTAGGCAGCCAGTCCGCGCCTGGCGGCTTTCATTTCGGGATCGGGATAATACCGCGCGTCATCGGCTGCGCGGAAAAGCGCGTCCTTCACCCATTCGGGCATGCCTTCCGGGCGCAGGTTCGCGGAAAAGTCCAGCCAGTCGGAGGGCCTTTCGCCCTGCCACACATTTCCCCCGTGCCTCACGGCCAGAACCTCCCGATAATGTCCAGGCGATGGGCAAAATACACGTGGGCGAACGCAGCCAGCGTGTTGTACTTTTCGTATCCGCACGCCCAGCTTCTGTCCGGCGCGGAAGCTTTGATCACATTATAGGCGCATTCGACTTCGCCCGTAGGCTCGGCGACGGCGTGATGGAATTCGTGCGCGGGGAAGCTGAGCCCCGTCCTGTCCTCCACCGTCACATAGCCAAACCTCTGCAGGCGGGCGGTCATCCGGCAGTTTACGGGCAGTACTCCGCACATTTCCCGCCCGTCTATGCTTTCGCCCAGATACATGAGTCCGCCGCACTCCGCGTAGCACCTGAGCCCGTTTTGAAGCGCCGCTTTTATGCTTTCGCGCATGCCGGCGTTCTGCTCCAGCCCTTCGGCGTATACCTCGGGATAGCCTCCGCCTATGTACAGCCCGTCCAGGTCACCGGGAAGGCATGCGTCCCTGAGCGGCGAAAAAAACACGAGCTCCATGCCTGCATCCCTGAGCGCTTCCAGGTTCGCATCGTAGTAAAAATGGAACACCTCGTCCAGCGCCACTCCCAAACGATAGCCGCGCCGGGATGTGTGCACAGTCCGGCTGCTTCGCGGGATATCCGGCGCCTTCCCGGCTATAGAGAGCACTTTGTCAAGATCAAGCGTCTGCTGCGCGATAACGGCGGTATCGTTTATCCTGTTCATAAGGTCCGGCGTCTCCCTCGCGGTCACCAGACCCAGATGCCTGGACGGCAGTTCGACGGCAGCCTGTTTGGTCAGATATCCGGCGCAGTCAAGGCCTGTATATTCCTTTACCGCCTGCTTTATCAGTTCGTAATGCCTGTCTCCCGACGCCCGGTTGACCAATACGCCGCATATCCCGCTGTCCGGCTTGAGCGTCTGAAAGCCCTTTACCGTCGCCGCTACGCTCGCCGCGCCGCCTGACGCGTCGACGACCAGCAGTACGGGCGTTCGGGTCAGGCGTGCAAGCTCCCACGCGGAGCAGCGCATGTCCCTCGCGTCCAGCCCGTCGTAATAGCCCATAACGCCCTCGATGACGGATATGTCGGCGTCGTTCCAGAGCAGACGCGCTATCTCATTTTCGTCCATCAGCCAGGTGTCCAGATTGTAGGACGCACGCCCGCACACACGCCTGTGGAAGCCGGGGTCGATGTAATCCGGCCCCGCCTTATACGGCGCGACGCTCAGCCCCCGGCGTTTAAGGCACGCCATCAGCAGTATCGACGCCGTGGTCTTGCCGCAGCCGCTGCCGGTGCCCGCTATGAGTATCCTCAAGAGCGCACCCCCCGAATGCCGTACATTAGCGCGTTCACTATCGCCGCAGCCACATTGCTGCCGCCTCTGCGGCCCATCGCCGCTATGCAGGGTATCCCGCTTGCCCAGAGCTTTTCCTTGGCCTCCACCACGTTCACGAAGCCCACCGGCACGCCTATCACCGCCGTGTCAGCGGGTACGCCGCTCTGCCCCGCTATCTCCAGCAGCGACAGCAGGAAAGTGGGCGCGTTTCCGCACACCAGCAGCGTTGGTCCGTCTATCTTGAGCGCGCGCTCCCTGCTCACGAAGGAACGGGTGACGCCTCTTGCTTTCGCTTCCCGCGCCACGTCCTCGTCCGCCACGAAGCACAGCGCCTTTGCTCCAAGCTTATTAAGGGCGGTTTTGTTTATGCCCGCCAGCGCCATATTGGTGTCGGTGACTATGGTGGCTCCGTCTTCGAGCATATTTTGGATAAGCTCAACGATCCCGGGAGTAAAGCGCATGGTTTCGGCGAATGAAAAGTCCGCCGTGGCGTGGATCACCCGTTTCACGATGGGCTTTATGTCTTCCTCCAGCTCCACCTGCAGTTCGGATTCGATGATCTCCATGCTCCTGTCTTCTATCTCCATCGGCAGCATTTTACCACTCCACTCCCTTCCTCGCGAGCAGTTTTTCGGTGACATACGGGTGTTTTTCGGCGATGATACGGCTTAAATAATCCGCTTTTTCCAGCAGCCAGTCCGGCACTCTGCGGCCGGTTATCACGGTCTCGCCGGAATCGAGTGCTTTGTCTGCGAGCGCTTTTGCTGCGGTCTCGTCCACCATGTCCAGCGCAAGCGCGATGCCCAGTTCGTCAAGCACCACCGTATCCGGCTGCCACTCGGCTATTGCCGAAACCACTTCCACGGCAAACGCGGTCTGCTCGGCGCGGGCGGACAGCTTTTCCTCAGGGCTCAGGCGGGAAGTAAAGCCTTTGATGGGTTTTGCCGCCATCACGCGCACGTTTTCGAACCTGCCAAACGCTGCCAGTTCTCCCGAATTGCCCCGTTTCATGAACTGAGCCACCAGCACTTTATTCCCGTGCCCGGCAGAGCGCAGCGCGAGTCCCATGGCTGCGGTGGTCTTTCCCTTGCCGTTTCCCGTGTATACATGCAGTTTGTTCACGTTAACTCACTCCCCGAACATGCCGAGCACGTTCCCCTGTCCGTCCAGCATCACAGTTTCGACCTTGAGCGCGCCTTTGACCCGCGCCAGACAATACGACGCGGCGGCTTCGCACAGCTTCGTCCACACTTGCCCGTACCCCGCATCCCGGATAAGCGGTATAACGCCGTCCAGCGTGACGCTTGCCATAATCGCTTCCGTAAGCGCTTTTGGGGCGCCCATCAGCGCCAGATGCGCCGCCACGGCTTCCCGCCGCCCGTCGCCGTACTTGCTGTGGGTCTGCATGCAGCCTCCCGCAACCTTGGCGAGTTTGCCCGACTGTCCCGCCAGCACGACCTTCTCAAACCCCAGTTCCGCGGCCGTGTCCAGCGCAAAGCCCACGAAATTGCTTATCTGTACGCAGAACAGGTCCGGCCTCAGGCTGCTTAACGCCGTTTCGCCCTGACTTCCGAACACGAGCCCCAGCATGCCTGCGCCGTTTTGCCTGCGCATATCCATTTCAAGGCGTATGGTCTCTGTCAGCGCGTCTTCGCTCATGGGCCGCACGATGCCCGTGGTGCCCAGTATCGACAGCCCGCCCTCTATGCCAAGGCGGGGATTGAACGTCTTTTTGGCGATCTCGCGACCGCCCGTGATGCCCACGGTGACGTTCGCCGCATTGTCAGGAAACACGCTTTTCACCGCTTCGGCTATCATCTGCCTGGGCACCGGGTTTATCGCGGCTTCGCCCACGGGCAGCTTGAGACCCGGAAGCGTGATCGTACCCACGCCTTCGCCCGCTGTGAAGCTTACATCACCTTTTCCGGGGCTTATAAACACCTCCGCCCAGACTTCGGAACCGTTCGTGATATCCGGATCATCGCCCGAGTCTTTGTATACCGCACACCTGTACGGACATAAAGGGTGTATGACGGGGGCGTAGGTGCGGCCTTCGGGCACGACTATCTCGACTTTTCCGGGGCATTCGCCGTCCCTCTGCCACAAGCAGGACGCCAGCGCGCAGGCCGCCGCGCAGGAACCCGTAGTAAAGCCTTCGCGAAGCGGCGTCATGTGTTTTCGTCCCCTGCCAGTGCAAAAGTCATGCCTTCGAATATCGTTTTGCCCACCAAAAGCCTGCCGCCTGACGCCTTGACCGCCGCCCGCTCGCACACGTTGCCCACGCCCACGGTCTTTTCAACGTAATCCGAGTGAGCGAAAACCCCGGGCACCGCCTTTAATTCCTCCGCGCCGTAAACATTGAGGGGCAGGCGGTATTTTTCGCAGAAGCGCATGAACGCCGGCTCCTCTTTTTTAATGTCTATGCTGGCCAGCGCTTTCACGGACAAAAGCGATACGCCGTTTGCCCGCAGAAATTCCAGCGCATTTTTCTCAAACGCATCGGCGTCCACGCCTTTTCTGCAGCCCGCTCCCAGCGCCAGCGTGCGGGGACGCAGGAATAAAGTCACGTCGAACGGCGGCTTGATCTCCCTTTCGGTTATGGCCACGCCCACAGTTTTACCGGCCAGCGCGCAGGAAGACACCGCCTTTATCGCTGCCGGATTCTCTATCGCCATACCATTGGAGACTGCCCAGCTATCTATGGCGGGCACTCCCCTCACGTCCGTAGCCGTAGTCACCGCCGCTTCCGCGCCTGTCAGCGCGGCGATCTGTTCGGCCAGGGCATTCGCCCCGCCTATGTGGCCAGACAGCAGAGGTATCACGTGCCGTCCCATTTCGTCCATCACCACAACCGCCGGGTCTGTGGTCTTGCTTTTCAAAAGCGGCGCGATCGCCCGTACGGCGATGCCCACCGCGCCTATGAACAGCAGCGCGTCCGCCTCGTCAAAATGCGCTTTCGCCCACTCCATGACCGGCACGCCCCGGTCCACGGGTATGCCCAGCGTCATGGACCAGCTCTGTCCCTTTTCGGTGAACGCTATCGCCCGCAGGATCATTGTTTAGCCTCCCGGAACATATGGGAAAACGCGGGATCGTAGAGCTTCGAGCGCTCGTATCCGCCGCCCATGAATCCGCCCACGAGCACCAGCGCAGTGCGCCCGATGTGCGCGGCCTTTTCAGGCAGGCTCTCAAGCGTGCCTTGCACTGTCTCCTGATCCGGCCATGTGGCCTTGTACACCACCGCCGCGGGCGTTTCCGGCGCGTATCCGCCTGCTATAAGCTCTTCGCACAGTTTTTTCAGCATGCTAACGCTCAGAAACAGCGCCATGCTCGCCCCGTGGGCGGCCAGGGAACGGATATTCTCTTTTTCCGGCACGGGGGTCTTTCCCGCCATGCGGCTCACTATCAGCGTCTGGCTCACTCCGGGCAGCGTGTACTCCGCTTTAAGCACCGCCGCCGCGGCGTTCATTGAGCTCACTCCCGGCACGACCTCATAATCATACCCCAGGCTGTCCAGTTCGTCCATCTGTTCCCGGATCGCGCCGTAGATGGAAGGATCTCCGGTGTGCAGGCGCACCACCGTGCTGCCTGCGGGGTATGAAGTCATCGCCCCTATGACCTCTTCCAGCGTCATGGAGGCGCTGTTTAGCTTTTCGCAGTCCTCCCTGCAGTAATCGAGCAGTTCCGTGTTCACCAGCGACCCCGCGTATACCACCAGGTCGGCGCGCTTAAGCAGTTCCATTCCCCTCACGGTGATCAGATCCGCCGCACCCGGACCCGCGCCTATGAAGTATATCATATTTTCCCCTCCATCGTCGCCGCAAACACGAACACGGGATTCTGTGCCCTGAACATGTTGTACCGCCCCAGTTTTTCCAGCCGGGAAACCGCTACCTGCGCGGCCGAAAAGTCCAAATAACGGGAGAGCAGCTTCATGTAAAGCTCCGCGCTCTCCATCGTGACCGCGGTGGCACACACGCGTATCGCGCTTTCAAAGCCTTCCAGCTTTTTGAGTATCTCTTCCGTCTCGCCCCCGGTGCCGCCAAGGAACACATGGGTAGGCGCGGGAAGCCCGTCCAGCGCCTCGGGAGCGCTGCCCGGTACGATATTTATATTCAGCGCGCCGAATCTGTCCCTGTTCTGCCCGATCAGCGTCAGCGCTTCTTCGTCCCGCTCCACGGCGTACACTTCGCCCAGAGGGCAGTTGAGCGCGCATTCCACGGACACGCTGCCCGTGCCCGCGCCCACGTCCCACACCACGCTGCCCGGATTCAGGCGCAGTTTCGACATGACCTGGGCGCGTATCTCGCTTTTGGTCATGGGCGTCTTGCCGCGGATGAATTCCCCGTCGTCAATACCGGACGGCCTTAGATCGCTCTTCGGTGCGTCGTTTGCTATCAGCGCCACCGAGAGCGGGTCGTATTCCCTGTCCGCGTACGGCCCGACGGATTCGTCTTCGTAGCTCAGTTTTTCGCCTATATACAGTTTGAGCCCGCCTAAACCGCCCTCCAAGAGCGTGTCGTGCACCCATTTTGGATTGTTTTCGCCGTCCAGCAGCACTATGGTCGCCGGATTTACGCGGGCATGATGAATCAGCGCGCCTTTGGACAGCGTGCGTCCGTGGGCGGACACTATCTTCGCGTCCTGCCAGCCCATCCCCAGCCGAGCGCACAGCGCCTGCACGCTGCTCACGCCGCAGATCACCCGTATGTTTTCCGGCCCGAACCGTTTGTTGAGCAGCGGCAGCAGGCTGTAAAGCCCCGTGTCTCCCGACAGCAGCGCCGAGACCCGTCTGCCCTGCTTAAGCGCCAGCTCTATCTCGTCCATGGCGGCACCGAAGGGAGTGAGGGAACGCCTTTTCGCTTCGGGGACCAGCTCTGAATTGCGTTTGGCGCACCAAACCAGTTCGGACTCGTTTATCGCGCTTTCTGCTTCGCCGGTCAGCATTGTTTTGCTGCCCGGACCCGCGCCGATCACGTACAGCCTGTTCATGTTTCTTTATCCTCTTTCGACCTGTAGCCCCGGGGCGTGATGAGCTTTTTGCCACTTATGCGCGTCGAGGGCGAGCCTACGAACACGGTGGTGAACATGTCCGCAGGATAATCCTCCAGTTCCTTAAGCATCATCGTCCTTGAAAACTCGTTTTCCCTCCCTATGTTCGCGGCCACGCCGCAGGCAGTCTCAGGCGGCAGGTATTCAAGCAGTATCCCGCAGGCGCGCTTAAGGTAATCCGGACGTTTGTGGCTGGCGGGATTGTATATGGCCAGGCACAGACCCGCCTGTGCGGAAAGGCGCAGCCGCTTTTCTATGGTCTCCCATGGGGTAAGCGCGTCCGACAGCGAGATCACCGCGAAGTCGTGGCCCAGAGGCGCTCCAAGCAGCGCACCGCCGCTTAAAGCCGCGGTCACGCCGGGCACTATCTCCACATCAAGGTCCTCATTGCTTTCACTGAGTTCCAGCACCAGGGACGCCATGCCGTACACCCCCGCATCGCCTGAGCAGATCACTGCCGTCACCTTGCCAGACAGCGCCGAATCTATTGCCATCTGGCAGCGCAGCGTTTCCTGGCGCATGGGCGTCTGAAGGTATTCTTTGTCCGGGAACAGCGGCTTAACCAGTTCGTTGTACACCTGATAACCCACTATCACGTCGGAAGCCTCCAGCGCCTTCACCGCCCTAAGAGTCATGTCTTCCGGACTGCCGGGGCCGATGCCAACCACATAAAGCTTATTCATACTTATGACCCTCTCAGCTTATTCTATACAGAAACGTCATTCCCTCAGTCTCTCCTGACAGCATTTTTACCAGGTCTCCGATAAAAGTGCCTATGCCGCTGGTGGCCTGGTACAGGTTTTTACGGGTGCAGAACACATTGCCTTCCCTGACCGCCCTGAAATCCGCCAGCAGCGGCTGCATGGAGATGAGCTCCTGAACGCTCTCCACCGGCGCTTCTATGGCGGAGTTGTATACGAGATAGTCCGCATCCTTCGCGGTAATGTAGAACGTCTCCATCGTCACGCTTACCGAAGCGTTGGTCTCCTGTCCCTCCAGAGACTCGAACACATAGTCTCCGCCCGCCAGTTCTATGGAGCGGACGATGTAATCCTCCGAACCGCGCACAGTGACCGTGCCGTCGGGTTTGACCGAGAAAAACGCCACTGTCTTGCCGCTGTTCCGGGAAGCATCCAGCTGTTCCACCTGCGCGGCCTGGGTCTCGAACACGCTTTCCGCCTCGGCTTCGCGCCCCGTGAGCAGACCATACAGCTTGATCCACTCCAGGCGTCCAAGGGGATGCTCCTCGCTGCTGGAACGGTCTATGATCACGGGTATGCCCAGCAGCCTGATCATCTCCATCACCTGCGGAGTATGGAGTATCATCATGGATTCCACCGCCAGGCGGCAGTGTTCTTTTATCAGCAGCTCGAAATCCGGATTTGAATACTTGCCCGCGAATAATATATCGCCCCTGTCCATGGCCTTTACCGCGTTTTCCACGTACCAGCCGTCCTTCTGAGTGCCGGAAAGCCGGATGGCGTCCAGCGCGCCTATGGAATCGAACAGCGCCATAGCGGAAGTGGCGGCAAGGTAGATGCAGTCAAGCGGCTGCTTAAGCACAGTCACGGACGGGTGCAGGCCCTCCGGCGTTTCCCTGCCCTCGGGAACTACCAGATAGCTTTCGCTGTCACCCACGCTTATCAGCACATATCCGCCCTCGTAATAGTCCGCGCAGAAGCCCCGGGCGTACTTAAGCTTCATGCTGTCTTCCCATTTGAGTCCCGCAGGGGCGCCTCCGCCCAGGGCGATATATATCCGGTACTCTATCTCGTGGGGCGCGCTCATCGCCACGGTAGTGGCATATATTGCAAACGCGCGGTTCACGCGCACCGGCACGGTGAAAACTGCGCCTTCATCCGTCACTTCGGCGGGGTAGTTTGCCTCACCCATCCTGACATTCGTGTAGTTTTTGCTGGAAAACACGAGTTTGGCCTCGGCTTCACCGTCTTTAACGGTGATCTCGGGGCAGGAGATCGTCACCCGACCCGTGCCACCTTCAAACACGAATTCCTCAGGAACGTATGTTCCGTCCTCCGTTTCGCCAAGCGACGGATACACAGCCGGGCACGCAAGCAGCGCCAGTATCAGTACAAATGAGAGCAGTTTTTTCATCCGGCAGCCTCCTCTATGGCATGGCACCGTCTCTTTTATTCGCTTAAGGCGCAAAGCGTTCCGGAAAAGAACGTTACGCTGTAAGCCACCTCCGTGGCGGGTTTGATCGCCGTGGAATCCACCGTAACGGCGATCTTCCGGTCAAACACGGCCAACGGTATGTCAAACGCCGCCCCGCCTTCTGCGGAAACGGGCGTATATTTTTCGTCGTTCACTATGATATAGTCGATCTTTTTGGTGGAAAACACGATGCGCGCGGTGCATTCGCCGTCTCGTACCGTTATAACTGCAGGAGACTCGACAGTGGTCCTGCCCTTGCCTTCAAGCACCGTTTCGCATGCATATTTGCCGTCCCGAAGCTCAAGAGTCCGGGCCGTGATCAGTTCCTCGGCTTTATACGCTTCCAAAGGCAGGGAATCGGACCTGAACACCAGTGTTCTGGGATACCAGGCCTGCTTCCTGTCGCTCAGCGCTGCGCAGATGTACGGACTGTCCAGCGCGTCCAGCGGCAGTTCGAAATACCGGCCGGCATCGTCTTCATTCAGCGCGCTCAGTTCGTTTTGAGGTGTCTGTGACGCATCCTGTGCGGTTCCGGGATACATATACGTGTACGCACTGCTCTTCATATACAGGCGTACGCTCATTTGCCCGTCTTTGACCGTGAGCGCGCAGTCCACGATTTTGAACATGGCGGAGGACGAGTCGACCTTCACACTGTATGTGCCTTCGTTGAGCATATCAGCCGTTACCGGAAAAAGGCCTTCCGTATCAAGCTCGCTCACATCCGTCATTTCTTCCTCGGTGGCCACGGTGCCGATCGGCGCGCTTTCAGCGCACCCGCCGATAAGCACCAGCATCAGCAGCAGGCAGACCATACGTTTCATACACACTCATCCTCCCGTATCGGGGCCATACAGCCTCGTGAAGGGGCGACACAAGGGCCGCCCCGCGGATCGTTCCCTATATGATTATTCGGCAATTGCGGCAATGGCTTCCAGCGCGTGCTCCACGTAGATCTGCTGGATGGCGGGCACCTGGCCCAGCCCTTCCAGCACGCACTCCACTTCATAGCCCGCGGCAGTGAAGATGGACTTCCAGGAATCCTCTTCGTCGCCCGCCATGTCGTTGTTGGCGTGGTCGCCGCACACGACCATCATGTCCCTGAGCACGACCCTGGTGTAGCCCTTGTCCTTGATCGCCTCAAGTACCGTGTCTACGGAAGGCTCGGCTTCCACGGTGCCGATATAATAGTTCGCGGCGCCCTTCTCCGCCAGCACGTCCTGCATCTGAGCGTAGATCTTGTTGTACTCATGCTCGGTGCCGTGGCCCATGTAAACGATGGCGGTCTTGCCGTCGTCATAATCCTTGATGATATCGATCATGATGTCCGCCACGCGATCAAAGTCTTCATCGGTGGTGAGCAGAGGCTCGGAGACCGCGATCTGTTCGAAGGCGTCGGCATAACCCGCCAGCTCCTCAACCAGCTCGTCGTACTCAAAACCGTGCATAAGGTGAGTGGGCTGCACGACCAGGATCTTGACGCCATTGGCAACGGCGCGGTCCAGCGCTTCTTTCATGTTGTCGATGTGGATGCCGTCGCGCCTCTCCACGTGGTCTATGATTATCTGGGCAGTGAACGCGCGCCTTACGGCGAAGGCTTCCACGGCTTCGTCGATAGCCGCCTCGATGCCGCCGATCGTCAGGCGGCGGCTGTCGTTAAAGCTGGTGCCGAAGGATACTACCAGCAGTTCCTTCTCGCCGATCTCGTCCTCGTTGCGCACCAGATCCAGAGTGGCGTCGCCGGTCTCGTAGTTCTCTTCGTCCTCTTCCTCGGCCCACGCGCAGCCGAGCAGCAGCACGAACGCCAGCAGGATCGCCAACAGTTTGTTCATGTGTTTTCCCTCCAGTTATTATTCTATTGCAGTTCTCCCGCGGAGAACACAATATTCATGTTATGCTGCCGGGCGGTTTCATAAAGCTCCCGGTTCGCTTCGCCGGCTGCGGATGCGGCCAGTACGGCTTCACAGGAAAGCATCACCTCTTCAGCCCGCTTGACGGCTTCCCCGGGCACGGCATCGAACCCGGGACAGCTCACCACCGTCTGGGCAAGCGCCGCGGCGACCTCATACTCCATGTCGTTCTCATACAGCAGACCCGCCGCGAAAGGTATGCGCCTTTTCTGGAGCTCGCGGTAGTGATTTAAGCCTTTGCCTCCGCCGCCCAGCACGAACACCCTGGGCGCGCCTTCGGCTTTCACCAGTTCCACGCTGCCGCGGCTCACCAGATAACTGCCCCGGGTCAGCCCGTACAGTTCTTTTATGTGGGCGTCTGTGAACACCCTTTCGGGAATGTCGGGCGCCTCGGCATGGTCTCCCCTGACGCACATGACCAGATCCGACACCTTTTCGGCCAGATCAATTTCGTGCAGGGAAAGGATGACCGTCGTCCGGTTTTCCCTCGCGGTCTCAAGCAGTATATCCAGCAGTTCGATCTTGTTGCGTATGTCCAGGAAGGAAGTAGGCTCGTCCAGCACCAGTACCTCCGGCTGCTGGCACAGCGCCCGGGCCAAAAGCACCCGCTGCCTCTGCCCGTCGCTGATCTGGGAAAAGTCCCGCTCGGCGATGTCGTCCGCCCTGACTCGCTTTAGCGTGTCCCGCACGATGGCCTTGTCTTCCGCGGTCAGGGCGCCGAACCGCCCCGTGTACGGATAGCGCCCCATTGCAGCCACCTCGAAGCAGCTCATCATTTCGGGCTGCACCCGCTCGGTGAGCACCACCGCCAGCTTTTTGGCCAGCTCGCTCCGGGGCCACTTTTCCAGTTCCCGCCCCTCTATGAGCGTTTCCCCGGAAATTGCGGGCAGCTGTCCCGTCACCGTTTTGAGTATGGTGGACTTGCCCGCGCCGTTCGGACCGATCAACGCCAGTATCTGGCCCCGGTCCAGGCATATGTCTATATCGTTTATTATCGCCTTGCCACGGTAGCCCACACCGAGCCCGCGGGTCTCGAACACGGCAGTGTCAGCCATCTGTGCGCCTCCTCTGCCTGCTTATCATAAGCGCGATCACCACCGGCGCGCCGAACACCGCCGTGACGGTGCTTATGGCGAGTTCCGACGGCGCGAAGGCGGTGCGGGCGATCAGGTCGCAGCCCATGCAGAACACGCCGCCCAGCAGAAACGAGCCGGGGATTATGAGCGAGGGCTTGGACGTGCCGAACAGCAGCTTGGTCATATGAGGCACCGCGACGCCCACAAAGGAGATCGGCCCGGACAGCGCCGTCACACAGGCGGACAGCACGCTGCTCAGACCGATCAGCGCCACGCGGAAAAGCTTGACGTTCACGCCCATGCTGCGGGCATAGTTTTCCCCCAGCCGGTAGGCGGAAATAGGCTTCGACAAAAGAAAACTCAGCGCGAGTGCGGCAAACACTACGGCGGATATCACATGCAGGTTGGGCCAGGCTACCGCCGAAAAGCTGCCCATGGACCAGTAGTGCAGGTTCGCCACATTGGCTTCGTCCGCAAAGGTGATAAAGAAATCCGTTATCGCCGTGCAGATGCTGCCTATCATGATGCCGATCACCAGCAGCGCTGCCATGCTCCTGACCCGCCGGGCGAACAAAAGCACGAACAGCGTCACCAGCATCGAGCCGCCGAACGCCGCGGCCATCACCGCCCAGAAGGGCACGCTGGACACGTACTTAAGCACGTATACCATCATTATGCCCACGAACAGCTTGGCTCCCGAGGATATGCCCAGCACGTACGGCCCGGCTATCGGGTTGCGGAAAAACGTTTGCAGCAGAAAGCCGGACACGGACAGCGCGCCGCCCAGCACCGCCGCGGCCAAAAGCCGCGGAAGACGGATCTTCCATATCACGTTGCCTATGGAAGACCCGTCGGACTTGCCGTTCAAAACTATTCTGAGTATTTCTCCGGGCGCTATGGACACGCTGCCGGTGTTCACGTTGAGCACGAGTATCACCGCGAAAGCGACACCCAGCAGCGCGAACACCAGGGCAGCCCTGAACGCCGTCAGCTGTTTTGTCATGAAAGCTTGAACAGGTAGGTGAACTCGGTCACGGAGGGATCGTCGTTAAGGAGCATCTTGTTGAAGTCCGCGATCATTGAACCCAGAGTGTGGGAGATCTGGAAGTAATCGGGAGTGGTGAACCACACGTTGCCTTCCTTTACAGCCTTGAAGTCCGCGAGGATGGAACTGCGGGCCAGGAACTCCTCCATGGTGGCAGGTTTGCCGCCCATGGACCAGATGTAAACGATATAGTCGGCTTCGCCCGCGCCGATGTAGAATTCCTCGGCCTCTATCTTCTGGGTACCGCTCTTTTCGGGAGCCAGGTCGGGAAGCACATACTCGCCGCCCGCCATTTCAAGCATCTTGACCA
The DNA here is from genome assembly GCA_017518705.1 of Clostridia bacterium. The sequence goes on along the minus strand of JAFWUC010000052.1, from coordinate 2,248 downwards.
TGTAGTCGCCGGCGCGGCGGGTGTACAGGTCTCCTTTGGAAGTGATGTAGAACATGGCCACGGTCTTGCCGGTGGAACCTTCGGGTATGGCGTCGATCAGCGCCTTCTGGGCGTCAAAATGCGCCTGGGCTTCCTCTTCCCTGCCCAAAAGTACGCCGTAGAGCTTGATCCACTCCATGCGGCCCAGGGGATGGTTTTCGTAAGTGGAGCAGTCGCGCATGTAGGGGATGCCGATCTCCTTGAGCTTGTCGGCCACCTCGGGCACGCTGTCCAGCATGGTGGAGAACACGGCAAACGGGGGCTTGTTGGCGGTGAGCGCCTCAAAGTCGGGGGCTTTGTAGCTGCCGATGTAGGCGAGCTTGCCCGCATCCATGGCCGCCTTCACTTCGTCGATGTACCAGCCGTCGTATTCCTGAGTGGTGGTGGCGACGGTGTCTAGCGCGCCGATGGCGTTTATGAGCGACACAGTGGGCGTGGAAGAAATGAGCAGGTTGTCAAGCGGCAGCTGCAGGGTGACTATATCCTCGGGCAGACCTTCGGGGGCCTCGGCGCCTTCGGGAACGGTCAGAAAGCGCGCGCCGTCGCTTATGGTGATAAGGCTGTAGCCGCCCTCGCAGAAGTCCACGCTGAACTGGTTGGCGTATTCAAGTTCCAGTGAACCGGTGACGGTGAGACCCGCGGTCTCCGCCGACACAGGCAGACAGGTAAGGATGAGCGCGATGATGAGGATAAGCGCCGCCGGGAAACGTTTCATCGGGAATGCCTCCGTTATGAAGTTTATTTTTCCGGGCAAGCTAAAGAAAAATCCCAATTCCGTACGGAATTGGACGCAAACAAAGCATAATACGGGCTCTTGAATGAGCCCCGGCTCTGCGGCTGTCCTTCTCCCCTGCCCAAGAAATCAATGCCTCTGACAGTTCCGGCAGGTCTCCTGGCTTATGGCTCGGCTTTACCCACGGCCCGCGCGCCTTCTCAAGCATGGCTCAATGGCGTATGCGCAGACCTTAGCCAATCACAGTAATGGCTGTTGCGCCGGACTTGCACCGGCTTCCCTTTTCACCCGGGCGGCATGCGCCCCCGGACACCTGAACTGCGTATATGATTGTGCTGTTTTAGTATATATCAGATCGCACGAAATGTCAATCGATGTAGACACATAGTTTCGTCTCCTTACAATGTCTCTCTCACCTTATAATTCCGGCCATACCTCCAGCTGATTCTGATATATATCAGCATAAACCCGATACATGATAAATCCCGTTATGCTGACGGTAGACGGTGCTTTTGATCTGCAGGCATATTAATGCATTCTGCAGTTTGATTACTTATATTTATCTTTTGTAATACACTACATGCAGATGTGAGCACCGTGTTCACATCGCGGGGGTCACAGGTTCGAGTCCTGTTGCGACCATCACCTAAGGGCGCTGATATTTATACGATGTCAGCGTCCTTTCATTTGCCCGAAAACACCCGAGAATAAAAGGTTTCCGGCCATCAGGCTTTTCCAGATGAAGTCGTAGCTGATATGCCGCGCCTCCACGGTAACCTCATGATTGGCTGTGTCAACGCTGACGGAATAGATGCGGAAGCACTGCTCCGTCGCCTGTTCAGCCGGGACAATGACCGTGCCGTCATCCTCCAGCGGCTTATAGGCCGGGACCGGCGCTTTGATGATCCGCTCTTCCTGCAGCTCCTTCCAACGGAGATCTTCCGTGATGGCATGGATCAGCGTCAGGCCAAAGTCGCCGCCCGCAATCTCCGATACCGTGCAGGAGGAAGGCTGGAGGATGCACAGGCCATTGCCATGCCAGTCTGTTTCGTTGGCTTCATAATGCAGATCGTGGGCGGTCACCTCCTCCCGAAGGGTATAAAGAAAGCGCCTCCGAAGAGACGCTCAGTGGATCATATTCATCTCGAAAATCTGGAATTTAACCTTCATACGCAGTGATGAAATCTGCTCCACCATTGAGCCTATCAAGTAATTCCAATAAACCATGCTGTCCGTGTGCTGTCATCCATACATCGAGCTCATACTTCGCGTTCAGATAACGGAAACGCCTGTCCTCCGCTTCCCCCGCATAAAACTCTGCCGGGGTGTCCATATCCTCAAGGGCAACCGCGTTTTCCCCGTTGTCGGTCTGCGTGATCCATTGCGCTTCGCTGTATTTCTCCCGGTAGTCATTCTGCAGAGCAATCCCTTCATCGAACCAGGTCGGAATTCTTTTTTGTGCTTCGGCGGAAAGGC
>JAFWUC010000051.1 GCA_017518705.1 Clostridia bacterium | reverse complement strand
CCATCTTGGCGTCACTATTACGGACGTGACATTTCCGCCCGACCAGCTAATGGCCGTATTGCCTGCGCCCAGCACCGGGAACTCGCCAGTCATTTGCGTGTTTTTAAGCTCATTCCCATAATACGCCTCCTGCAATTCGCTGTCAAGGGTGATGCCGTCTTCTATACCCGTCAGCTGTATTATCTTCGTGCCCACGAGCAGGGTTATGTCCCCGCTGCCTATGACTGTGATCAGTGGCTTCGCCTGTATTCCGGTGGGGTTGAGCAGGAACGAACCGCTGGTGATCTCCTGCTCCTCTTCCCCGCTGTACAGCCGCAGGAATCAGGATTACTCCTGACCGAGGAACTGCTTCAGTGAAATCTTAAACTTGATAAACACAGATCATGGGGATCACCTCCAGAAGGGTAAAAGAAGAGCGCTGCCCAGATGACAGCGCCAAAGTTGTATTCATCTTGACGACCTGGAATTCGTCGAGGAGAGCCAAGCAAGAAGACGAAAAAGAAGATAAAATAAATATACGTAATAATCTAATCTGTTAATCAATTATCCAAGCGCCACATCAAGAACCATCATCAGAACGAACCCCAATGAAAAAGCAATCGTTCCTAAGTTTGAATGCGCGCCTTCAGACATCTCCGGGATGAGTTCCTCCACCACGACATAGAACATGGCGCCTGCGGCAAAAGCCAGCAGGTAAGGCAGTATGGACACCACCATGCTTGCGGCGGCAAGGGTAACCAGCGCTGCGATCGGCTCCACGATGCCGGACAGGACACCGTACCAGAAGGTCTTTGTCTTTGGCATACCGGCAGCCCGCAGCGGCATGGATACAATTGCGCCCTCCGGGAAATTCTGCAGCGCGATGCCCAGAGCCAGTGCGAAGGCAGCAGCGGCTGTCACGCTGCTTTCGCCGGAGACCCACCCCGCATAGACTACGCCGACTGCCATTCCTTCCGGTATGTTGTGCAGCGTAACCGCAAGAATTAGCTTTGAGGTTCTTCTCAGCGAGCTCTTCGGACCTTCCTCCTGTTCATCCATATGCATGTGCGGAGTTACGTTGTCCAGCAGGAGCAGAAAGCCTATGCCGATCAGAAAACCTACCGTCGCAGGGAGGAAGGACAGTTTCCCCATGTTTTCCGCTCCATCCAATGCGGGCTGCAAAAGGCTCCAGAAAGAAGCCGCCACCATGACGCCAGCCGCAAAGCCGGTCAGCACCCTCTGCAGGCGTTCCGAGATGCGGTCCTTCAGCATGAACACCATAGCAGCACCGAGGCTGGTTCCAAGGAATGGAATCATGATTCCGTAAAAAACTTGCATATTCATCTGCAAATCACCTCATCATTGATTTGGCAAGCGAGAATCGCGCAGGCTGGACATCCGTTCACCGCCGAACGCATGGACGGAGAGAAAGGCTGCGGAGTAGAGGAAATCAACTGAGCTTTGCCATTCTTGTCCAGGGAAAAGTGATCCTGCGCAATCTTCACGCAGCGTAGGCAGCCTGTGCAGCGCGCCTGATCAACCGTCACTTTTATCATGGGATATTCGAGAAGAATAAATGTTGCGCTTTCAAGGGCAATTCAAGGGCTAATAATAATTGGGCGTATGGGATACTTTTATAAATCTCAGTCTTCGACGAACTTGAAGCGAATGGAACCGACACGCTTTATGACAGTTTTTGATAGTTCCCATCCGAATCCATGACATAGCCTTCGCCGCATTTGACCTGAAAATCGAAATAACCGCCGCGCGGTCTGGCATATTCCTCCATGATCGCCATGACTGTCCCGCCGTGGGCCACCACGGCGCAGTCCTCGTCAGAGGCGAGCAGGTCCAGTTTCGCAAACGCGTTTACGCACCTTTGGGCAAATCGTTTACGGCTCTCTCCGCCGGGGAACGCAAGTTCGCCTCCGGAGTCGATCCATGCCTGGTAAGCGGGGTCACCGTTAAGTTCAGTGTAATTCTTACCTTCAAAATCCCCGAAATCGCATTCCCTGAAGTCCGGAACGACGATCCGTTCGGCGCCCGGAAACAATATCCTGGCTGTCTGAATGCAGCGTTTCATCGGGCTTATGAATACCTGCCTGACTTTGGGCATACGCAGCTCTTCCAGGCGTTTGATCCCCTGCCCGCACAGCGCTTCGTCGGTCCTGCAGCCGATATACCGGCCCTCCAGGTTGCCCTGTGTCAGCCCGTGGCGGATCAGATATACGCTCATTTTATACGCACTCCTATCCCGCACACGACGCGCGTCACCTCATCGGACGCCTGTGCTATCACGCACAGCGCACGCCCCACCGCTTCCCTGAAAGCGCGTTCGGACGCCTCCATTGGCACGATGCCTGCGCCCACCTCGTTGGAAACTATCACCGCGTCCGGTTTTTCCAGACAGACCCCGCGCGCGAACATGCGCGGGTCTTCGCCTTTCAGTATCGCTTCGCGAACTTTCTCGTGGAATTCATTAATTATATCGGCGCCGGGGTTTTCACTTGCGGCAAGTTCCTCCTGCCCCTGATACGCGCCGCCTATATACAGCTTCACAGCAGCTTCACCCCCAGCACCACCGCGGCGGTCAGACAGAGTTCCAGCGTCTGGGAGAACCAGCCCGCCAGATCCCCCGTCACGCCGCCGAACTGTTTATACGCCATGCGCCGGTAGTACAGTGTGACCAGCGCGGCCACAGCAAGGCAGATAAGCGCCAGCCAGACTTCCCACAGGCACCAAACAATTACGCATATTAGCGCGTAGGCAAGGCCGCTTGCGCTCACCTGGCGCCGTCTTGAGGCAGAAGCGAACTTGTCCAGCATGCCCTCCGGGCGCGCAGACTTGAACACCGTGACCGCCCATGCGCTCAGCGCCCTTGACAGCACGAAGCACACCGCCGCCTGGGCGCCGGCCTGAGGCTTGGCCATTGACAGAAACGCCGTCATGAGCAGCATGTAGGACACGCAGCCCATGACCGCAAAGGCGCCCACATGGCTGTCCTTAAGTATCTCCAGCTTCTTTTCCCTAGGCTGCCAGGAGGCAAGCGCGTCGGTGGTGTCCATAAAGCCGTCCATGTGGATACCGCCGGTGACCAGAAGCGGGATCACCGCGCCCACCGCGCCTTTCACCAGCGCGTTCAGCTCCAGCCAGCCGCACACACACAGCCACAGCCAGACAAGTCCGCCTATCACCGCGCCTACCAGCGGGAAAAAGCACATGGAGTACCTGCGGTTCTCGTCCGTCCATTCCACTTGGGGCATGGGCAGGCGCGAGTAAGTTGAAAACGCGATAACAGCCGATCTTATAAGTCGCATGGCGCAGTTCCTTTCAGTGTCACGGGTATGGAGTAGACCACTTCCGCCGCATAATCCGCGAGGGAAGCGAGTTCGCGGTTCAGTTCCGCGAGTTTTCTGATGTATTCCTGCGTGGAATCCGGATAGATGACGCCGTCGCAGAACACGTCGTTTGTCACTATCACGAGATGCCCGCACTTGCGCGACAGTTCCCGTATGGCAGGTAAGATCCTCTCTGAACTACCGCCGTCGAACATCTCGTTGGCCAGCAGATTCGGGACGTCCTCCAGCAAAACCGTGCTGCCCGGCTCGATCTCGGCGCCTGCCAGATCGATCGGACATTCCAGCGTCTTAAACCCTTTGTCCGCCCGCTGTGCCCTGTGGCGCGCAACGCGCTTTTCCGACTCCTCGTCGTACACCCGCATGGTCGCGACGTACACTCTGTTTTCAAGAGGCAAGCGCGAAACGAGTTTCTCCGCGAATGTGGATTTGCCGCAGCCGCTGCCGCCGGTGATTAGCGCCGTCATACCGCGCCGCCTTTCTCCCTGTACGCGGCCATGCCGAGCCCGTCAAACGTGTGCACGCCCGCGTAGACCCTCTGAGCCATGTCCATAAGCGGCAGCGCCGCCACGGCGCCCGTGCCCTCGCCCAGTGCCAGTTCGGCACAGATAAGAGGCTTAAGGTCCAGTTCTTCCAATATCCTTGCCGCTGCCGGTTCCTTGCCTATATGGGAGGCGAACATATACTCCCTGCACTCGGGGCACAGCCTGTACGCTGCCAGCGCCGCAGCTTCGACTATCACTCCGTCTATTACTGTCACCGTATTGCAGCTCATACTGCCCAGGCACGCGCCTGCCATGGCGCAGAGTTCCAGCCCGCCCACTTTCGCAAGCACGTCTATCGGATCGCCGGCGTCAGGCTTGTTTATACTCAGCGCGTTTTGTACCGCTATGCGCTTGCGGCTGAGCCCCTCGTCGGAAAGCCCCGCGCCCCGGTCCACCGCTTCATTTACCTGCATGCCCAGAAGCGCGCAGCAGACCGCCGCCGTCGCGCTGGTGTTGCCTATGCCCATTTCGCCCAGCGCGATCAGCCGTATCCCCTTTTCGCTCATTTCGCGCACAGTGTCTATGCCCGCCTGTATCGCCTTCTCGGCGTCATCCCGCGTCATGGCGGGCCCAAGCGACATATCCTTAGTGCAGTACAGCGTCTTTTTGCGGATGATTCCGGGGACGTCCGCGTCTGTGGCCATGCCGACATCCACCGCGTATACGGGCGTATCCGACACCGAAGCCATTATGTTCACGTTGGACGTGCCCGCGGCTATGGCCCGCGCGACAAGCGCGGTGACGCTTTGGTCGGTCTGGGACACTCCCTGAGCCACTATTCCGTGATCCGCGCAGAATATCAGCCCGCAGCGCGGCGTCAGAGCCACGTCGGGCGTGCCCTGTATGCCCGCTATACGGGTTATCACTTTCTCCAGCCGCCCCAGCGAATCAAGCGGCTTTGCCACCGCGTCCCAGCGGGCCTTCGCCGCTTTCATTGCGCTTTGGTCGGGCCGGTTCACCTTGTACGAAAGCATTTCTTCACCCTATCAACACACCGGCCAGCGCTATGACCGCGACCGCCAGAAAGCCGGTCGCGTATAAAAGCCGGTTCGCCTTTGTTATGTCTTCCGGGACTGCGGGTCTGTCCGCGTCGCCGATAGTGGGTTTTACCACCGTTTTGCCGAAATACGTATGCGTGCCGCCCAGCCGGATATGCAAAGCCCCCGCCGCTGCGGCTTCGCTCCACGCGCAGTTGGGACTAAGATGGTTGGCATGGTCGCGCCTGACTGTTCTAAACGCGTTTTTCCCGTCAAGCCCCGTCAGATATGCTCCCGCGCACATCAGAAGCGCCGTGATGCGGGCGGGAACGTAGTTCAGCACGTCGTCCAGTTTTGCGCTCGACCAGCCGATGTCCCGGTATTTTTCGTCCAGATATCCCACCATGGAATCCAGCGTGCTGGCGGCTTTGAACGCCCACAAAAGCACCGGTCCGCCCAGCGCGGTGTAAATAAGTGGCGAGACCACCCCGTCCGTGGTATTTTCGGATACGGTCTCCACCGTGGCTTTGACTATCTCTTCCTCGCTCAGTTCCTGAGTGTCACGGCCCACTATGCGGGCGACCTGCTTCCTGCCCGCCTCCACGCTTTCGCCCAGCGCACGCTTTACGCCCCGCGCTTCCTTAGCCATGGAAGTCACCGCTATTCCCATCCAGTCCAGCAGCGCCATGCAGATGAGCCTCGGCCAGCGTCCGAAAAGCCCGGCTATGATCGTTATGCCGGCCGCGGCGGCCGCCGACACCAGCACCGTGGACGCCGTGAGCAGGACAGCGCTTTTACGAAGGTCGCCTCCCCGGGTGCGCAGTTTTTTCTCCATGAAAGAGATGAACCTGCCTATAAGGCACACCGGATGGTACAGCCATTCCGGGTCGCCCAGCATAAGGTCGATCCCGTAACCGATTATAAGCGCCAATATGATGTCCGGCATGTCACACTTCCCCGCGTATGATCTTATATATCGCGTCCATGTCCACGCTGGCGCGCACTATGTCCGCGATGCGGTCGAATTCCCGTTCCCGGAATTCGTCCATGGTGAGCGTCTCGCCCTCTTTTTCGTTTATTCCCTTGCTTTTGCGCACGCGCTTTGCCAGCGCGGCAAAGAACTGGCCGTCGTCGAACAACCCGTGCAGGTAGCTGCCTATCACGTTGCCGTCCGGATTGGTCACCCCGTCCGTTTCGCCCCTTATGCTCAGCCAGGGCGCGCACCCGCTTCCGAAAGCGTTGCGGCCCGCGTGGATCTCGTAGCCGTCCAGCAGCATGCCGTTCAATTCGCTTAGCCAGCCGCTGCGCGCGGAAACGACGCCCGTTGACTGCCGGGTCTGCTTTTCGACCTCGAAGGTCACTTCCATGTCCAGCAGGTCCATGCCCGGCACCTCCTGGATACGGGATTCCACGTGCATGGGGTCTTTCAGTTTATGCCCCAGCATCTGATAGCCGCCGCAGATGCCGATAAGCATCCCGCCTTTGCGGGCGTGGCGGATTATGGGCGCTTCCATGCCCCGGTTCCTCAGGTCCATCAGGTCTTCTATGGTATTTTTGGTGCCCGGCAGCACGATTATATCCGCCCTGTCAAGATCTGAAGGCCTTTCCGCGTAGCGCACGCGCACGCCCTTCTGCAGGGTGAGCGCCTGGAAATCCGTGAAATTTGATATGTGCTTAAGACGCACCACCGCCACGTCCAGGTCGCCCTGCCCCGTCACGCGGTTAAAACGCTCCGTCACGCTGTCCTCATCCTCAAGTTCCACGTCCATCCAGGGCACGACGCCGAGCACGGGGATATGTATGCGCTCCTCCAGCATCCTGAGCCCCGGCTCCAATATCTTTACGTCTCCCCTGAACTTGTTTATTATCACGCCCTTGACCCGGGCGCGTTCCTCGTCGGTAAGCAGCATCACCGTGCCCAGCAGCGAGGCGAATACGCCGCCCAGGTTTATGTCTCCCACCAGCACCACGGGAGCGTCCGCAGCCTCGGCCATGGACATGTTTACTATGTCGCCCTCCCGCAGGTTAATCTCCGCCGGGCTGCCCGCGCCTTCGATAACCACGCAGTCCACTTCGCTTTCCAGCGCGTCGTAGGTGGCTTTTATTCTCTGGCGCAGCTCGGGCTTGTACTTGTGGTACTCCATCGCGGTCATGCTGCCTATGGCCCTGCCGTCGACTATCACCTGGCTGCGGCGGTCGCCCGTGGGCTTCAGCAGCACCGGGTTCATCCTTACGTCCGGCTCCATGCCCGCCGCCTGTGCCTGGGTCACCTGGGCGCGCCCCATCTCCCTGCCGTCTTTTGTCACAAAGGAATTCAGCGCCATGTTCTGCGCCTTGAACGGTGCGACTTTAAGCCCGTCCTGCTTTAATATCCTCAGAAACGCCGCGCACAGTACGCTTTTCCCGACGGAAGACGCCGTGCCCTGCACCATCAGTGATTTGCCGCGCATATATTACTCCTTAGGCCTGTCTATAAGTATAACGTGGATGTCCCTTTACAGCGCCGGAATGACCTTTTCGGCCACGCCTCCCCGCGCTCCCGAATCCTTGCTGACCATGACCTTTATATCCAGCATATCGTACAGCGCCGCGTTGAACGCCTGTGAAAACGGACCCTGCATGGCGATTATGTGGGAGGGCGGGATGCCCGCCTCGCCGCACAGCTTAAGCGCCTCCTCGTTTGGCAGCACCCGCACCCAGATGCGGGAGGTATCCGCCGTTTCGGCGTACGCTTTGAGCGTATGGCTGCCCGTGGTCAGAAGGATGTTCCCGCGGGTCCTGACAAGCGCCTGAGCGGCCTGCTCGGTATCCGCCGCATGCTCCGCATAAGAGATCCAATCTCCTTCGCTGGGCGCGCGCTCCACGCGCTCATACGGGATAGCCAGCTTTCCGCAGCACGCCTTGATGTTTTCGGTCGCCCTGACGGCATAGGGATGCGTACAGTCGATGACCCTGTCCGGCCTTTCTGCCGCAAGAAACGCCTCCATGCCGTCCCGGTCCAGCATGCCCACATGGCAGTCCATGTCCCCGGGCAGAAGCGTGCGGGCATATTCGCTCGTCACGCTCACGGTGACGTTTTTGCCGCTGTTTTTCAGCTTCACCGCCATTTCGCGGCCTTCCGCCGTACCGCCGAAAACTACGATCTCAGCCATTTTTCCAGTTCTCCCGCCAATAACCCGTTCTCTTCTTCGGTCCTGACCGCGAAACGCAGCCAGCCAGCACCCAGACCGAAGGAGGCGCATTCGCGCACCAGAATGTGTTTGCTTTTCAGATATCTGACCGCTTCCGTCATGTCGCGTCCGAAACCGCACAGCAGGAAATTCGCCCGGGAAGGCAGCACTTTGGCGCCCATATTCCTGAGTGTCTCCGCAAACGCTTCCCGCCTGCGCGCGTTTAATTGCGCATCTTTTCGTATCTCGTCCAAATGCTCCGGCAGCGCCTCGGCTATCTTCGCGGCGAAGGCATTGATCCGCCACGGCAGCGCCTTCTGCTCAAGACGTGCCACGGTGTCAGGGTCGGCGCACACGTAACCCAGCCTTATCCCGGGCACGCACAGTATTTTCGTCAGCGAACCCGCCACGCAGAGGCTTTCCGTGACGGCGCCGCGCACGCTGTTTTCGGGGCAGTAATCTATGAACGCCTCGTCCGCCAGCAGCCTTGCGCCGTTTTGGGAGAGGGTCTTATGGATATTCAGTATTTCTTCCCTGCTCAGCGCCTCCCCCGTGGGGTTGTTGGGGTT
>JAFWUC010000050.1 GCA_017518705.1 Clostridia bacterium | reverse complement strand
GTATTGCTTATAATCGTGCTGGCGGGAGCGGTGGTGCTGTATCCCAGCCGCGAGTATTCCTACGCTCAGGAGATGGCGCCGCTGATAACGCCGCAGGTCACTCCGGTAGCTACGCCCACCCCGGTGCCCACGCCCACTCCCACGGCAACTCCGGTCCCCACTCCCACGCCGTCGCCCACTCCTACGCCGTATATGGTCAAGGTGAGCGCGCTGTATGAGGGCATAAGCGACGAAAACGGCTCGAATGACGTGAAGCGCCTGCAGAACCGCTTGAGCGAACTTGGTTACTTCTTCGGGAACGTGGACGGCAAGTTCGGTCCCGAGACTTCCAGCGCGGTCAGGTATTTCCAGAACGTGAACGGGCTTGAGGTGAACGGAATCGCGGACTTCAGGACCATAGACTATATCTATTCCGACGACGCGATAATGGATCCTGCTCCAACGCCCACTCCGATAGCCCAGGGCGTCCAGGGAGACGACGTGCAGGCGCTGCAGGAAAAGCTGATACTGTACGGCTTCCTCGCGGGTGAGGCGGACGGGCACTTCGGTCAGAAGACCGACGCGGCAGTGCGCCTGGCGCAGGAATACGTTAAGGACATGAACGAGCGACGCCTGCAGGCGCATCCTACCGCCGAACCTTCTCCCACGCCGATCTGGATCACTCCTTCGCCCACTCCCAGGATAACTCCGACCACCAGCGTGAACCCGGAGACGGGCATGACGGAACTGGATTTTTCCAACATGCCGACGCCCACTCCCGCGCTGCGCTTTGCGCCCAGTTCCACCCCGTGGGAAGCGGACGGCATCGCAACCAAAGCGCTTATAGACGCGCTGAACGACAAAAACTTTGAGACCTGCTACACGGAAGTCCAGAACGGCGACAGCGGCACCGAGGTAAAGCGCCTGCAGAACCGGCTGGTCACCCTGGGTTACCTGCGCAGCGCGGACGGCGTGTTCGGGTCCAACACCGAAAGGGCGCTTAAGTACTTCCAGTACAGAAACGCCATGCCGTCTTCCGGCGTAGCAAACAGAAACACTCTGCTCAGGCTGTATTCCAACAACGCCAAGGGTTCCGACACCGTGGTCACGGAGTACAAGATCACCGTATCCACCTCCAGACAGCGGGTGTACGTGTACAAGTGGACCGGCCAGGGCTTCGACAAGAATCCCATAAAGACGTTCAAGTGCTCCACCGGCACCAACGATAACCCCACGCCCAAGGGCACCTTCTGGAACACGGGCAGGATAGGCGGCGAATGGTACTATTTCAAGGACTTCGACTGCTGGGCCCGCTACGCCTGGGTCATCAATGGCGGCGTGCTGTTCCATTCGGTCATATACGGTTCCAAGAACACCAACAGCTTAAGGAGCGGCACGGTCAGGCAGCTGGGCAGCAAGGCGTCTCACGGCTGCGTGAGGCTGGCGGTGGAGAACGCCAAGTGGATCTACGACAACTGCACTGCGGGCACGCCCGTGACGGTGGAATAACATATGAAGCATAAGGTAAAGTCGGTCGAAGAAGGCTCCATCGCCTGGCAGCTGGGCGTCCGCCCCGGGGATACGCTGATAAGCATAAACGGGGAAGAGGTCATAGATTTTATCGATTACCAGGCGCTGTCCAGCGAAGAAAACATCGTGCTTACCATGGAAAGCGCCGGGGAGATCACGGACTATTCCTTCCAGAAGGATGCCTACGAGCCCCTGGGGATGGAGTTTTTCGGCGACATGCTGGGCAAGACGCGGGACTGCGTCAACCACTGCCGTTTCTGCTTTGTGGACCAGCTGCCGCCATGCGCCCGTCCTACCATGAAGGAAAAGGACGACGACTGGCGGCTGAGCCTGATGATGGGCAATTTCATAACGCTAACGAACGTATCCGACGCGGAGCTTGACAGAATAATCAGGCGCCGCGCTTCTCCGTTATATATATCTGTGCACGCCACGGACAACAGGGTCCGCAACGACCTGGTGCGGCCCTTGACAAAGTGTGATATAATGGAAAGGTTGCAAAAGCTCAGGGCGGGAGGCATATCCTTCCACGCGCAGGCGGTGGTGTGCCCCGGAATCAACGACGGGGCGGTGCTTAAGCAGACCATAGACGACCTGCTTTCCCTGTATCCCGCGTGCCTGAGTTTTGCAGTGGTGCCCGTGGGTCTCACGCGCTTCAGATCCGGACTGGACGATCTAAAAATGTTCGACCGCGCTTCGGCAAAGGCGCTGCTCGACCTGGTAAATCCCATACGTGCGTTCTGCAAGGGCCATTTCGGCTCCAATTTCATCTTCCCCTCAGACGAGATGTACATACTGGCGGGCGAGGAGCTTCCGGAGGATTCCGAATACGAGGACTACAGCCAGATAGACAACGGCGTGGGTCTGTGCAGGAGCCTGATCACCGAGTTCGAGTACGCGTATGAAGACCTGCCACGGAAATACAAGCGCGCCACACCGGGAGGCAGGAAGATCCTGTCCGCGTGCGGCGTGTCATTTAAGCCCATCCTGGAAAAGCTGCTAAAGGAACACCCCGTAAGCGGAGTAAACATCAGGGTAAAGGAAATAATAAACGATTTCTTCGGGGATACGGTAACGGTGTCGGGCCTTATAACGGGCAGGGATCTGATAAGCCAGCTGGAAAGCGAGGACTGCGAAGCGGTGCTGATCACCGAGACCATGTTAAGGCACGAGGATATGCGCTTTCTTGACGACATGCTTCTGAGCGAAGCGGAGGAAAAACTGGGCAAGCCCATAATTCCGGTGGGCAGGACCGGTGAAGAGCTTCTGGAAGCGATAAAGGCGTTCTCGGACGCCTGAAAGGACGATATGACCTTAAGCGACAGAATAGACCTGCTTATGCCGAAGGTGCTCAAACCTTCAAGGTATATAGGCAATGAGTTCAATTCCATAATCAAAGACCCCGGCAGCGTTCAGGTCAGGTACGCTCTGATGTTCCCGGACGTGTACGAGATAGGCATGAGCAACCTGGGCATCAAAATACTGTACCACACGCTGAACCGGCGGGAGGACACCTGGTGCGAAAGGGTGTTCACCCCCTGGCCGGACATGATGGAACAAATGCGGCAAAACGATGTGCCGCTTTTTTCCATGGAGAGCCGCACGCCCGTAAAGGAATTTGACATTTTAGGCATCTCCCTGTCCTACGAAATGAGCTACACCAATGTGCTGCAAAGCCTCATGCTGGCAGGACTGCCCCTGCGCGCCGAAGAAAGGACGGGCGGGCCTATAGTCATCTGCGGCGGCACCTGCGCGTTCAATCCCGAGCCGCTGGCTCCGTTTGTGGATCTGTTCACACTGGGAGACGGGGAAAACTCTATCCACCAGTGCGCGGACCTGATTAAGGACATAAAAAGCAAAGGTCTGGGCAAGGCCGAATTCCTGAGACGCGCAGTAACGGAAGTGGACGGCGCGTACGTTCCGTCCTTTTACGACGTAAGCTACAACGAAGACGGCACAGTCCGTGCGGTCACGCCCAAGGCGGGCACCGGCGCTCCGGCTTTGGTCAAAAAAGCGCTGGTCAACGACCTGAACGCCGCCGATTATCCCGAAAAACTGATAGTCCCGTATTCCGAAGTGGTGCATGACCGCATAATGCTGGAGATATTCCGGGGCTGCACGCGGGGCTGCCGCTTCTGTCAGGCGGGCATGACCTACCGCCCCGTAAGGGAAAGAAGCGTCGAAAGGCTCATGGAGTTGGCGCGGAAACTGGTGTCTTCCACGGGCTTTGACGAGATCTCCCTGATGAGTCTGTCCAGCGGCGACTATACCTGCCTTAAGGAACTGGCGCATCAGATGGTGGAGGAATTCGCTGCCAGGCGGGTCAAGATATCCCTGCCTTCCCAGCGAATAGACGCGTTTTTGAAGGACACGCTCAAGGAGACCCAGAAAGTCAGGAAGACCGCTCTGACCCTGGCGCCGGAAGCGGGCACCCAGAGTTTGCGCGACGTGATAAACAAAGGCGTGACCGAAGAGGACCTGATGCGGGCCGTGACCGACGCTTTCTCCGAAGGCTGGAACGCGGTCAAGCTCTACTTCATGATGGGTCTGCCCACAGAGACCGACGAGGACATACTGGGCATTGCGGACCTGGCGGAAAAAGTCAGGAAATGCTATTTTTCCATTCCCAAGGACAGGCGCGCGCCGGATCTCAGGATCACGGTGAGCGTGAGCGTGTTCGTGCCCAAGCCCCATACGCCCTTCCAGTGGTGTCCCCAGACGGACGAAGAGACGGTAAGGCGCCGCCAGCTGCTTTTAAGGGACGCGTTAAGGGCCATAAAGGGCGTGGACTACAAATATCATGAAATGGACGTGAGCCGCCTGGAAGCCGTGTTCTCCAGGGGAGACCGCCGTCTGGCGGATGTGCTGGAAAAGGCGGTCAAAAAGGGCTGCATGTTCGACGGCTGGAGCGAGTGGTTCAAAAAAGACGCCTGGGACGAGGCCTTTGAGGAGTGCGGTCTGTCACCCAAATGGTACAACTTAAGGGACAGGAGCCTGGACGAATGTCTGCCTTGGAACCATCTGGACTGCGGTGTGAGCCTGGCTTACCTGAAAAGCGAATATCAGAAAGCTATGAAAGGCGAGATCACCCGCGACTGCCGCAAGGGCTGCAATAACTGCGGACTTTTGCGATATGAGGGGGCGTGCAGGTGAAACTGGTATACGTGTTCTCAAAAACGGGACGTTTAAGGTTCGTGTCCCACCTGGACCTGCAGCGTTTTCTGCTCAGGGCGCTCAACCGCACCAGCCTCGACCTGGCTTTTTCCCAGGGCTTTAATCCACATCCGCTTCTGTCCCTGGCCGGCGCGCTGGCCATGGGTTACGAGAGCGAGTACGAGGTATTCGAGGTAAGGATAAACGGAGAAATGAGCAGGGAAGCGGCTCTTGAGACCATGCACGCCGCGCTGCCGCCGGATCTGTACATAAAAGACGTGAAACTCAGGCCGGACAATCATCCGTCCATGATGTCGCTGGTGAAAATGGCGGATTATACCGTCAGCTTCACATGTGATCTTGACGCGATAAAGCGGGGAGCCGAAGCATTTTGGAACAGCTCCTGCGTGATGGGAATGCGCAAGACCAAGTCCGGAGAGAAGGAAGTGGACGTGCGCGCGCTGTGCAAGGGGCTTGAAATACTTGAAAACGGAGTAAAAGCGCGGCTCATGCTGACCGAGGCGGAGACGCTGAAGCCCGACCTTTTGGTGGACACGCTGTGCCGCCTGGGCGGGTGCGAGGTGCCCGAATACCGGGTCATGCGGAACTCTCTTCTGGGTACCGACGAGAGCGGGACGGCGGTCCCGGTAGCGGAGCTGTAAAGTGGACAGGACGCTGCTGCTTGCCGGCGAAAACGGAAAGACCTGCGCCGCGCTCATAGAAGACGGCAGGCTGGTTCAGTTTATCAGGGATGCTGACAGACCTGCGCAGGGCAGCGTGTACCTGGGCAGGGTCCAGCGGGTGCTGGAAGGGCTGGGCGGCGCGTTCGTGGACATAGGTCTGGGAAAAAACGGGCTTATAAGCGGGCAAAGCGACCTGCCGAATGCCGAGAACGGCGAGATATCCGTAAAGCAGGGCATGGAACTGCCCGTGCAGGTGTTAAAAGTGCCTGGCGGCGATAAAGGCGTGCAGCTTAGCGCGAATATCCGCCTGGCGGGACGGTGGGTGGTCCTGACGCCGAATTCCGGGCATGTGGGTGTGTCCAAACGCATACTCGCCGAAGCCGACAGAGAGAGGCTTAAGACCTTGGGAGAAAGGCTGCGCCCCGAAAACACGGGACTGATATTCAGGACCCAGGCGGCAAACGCAACGGAAGAGGAACTGGCGGGGGAGATCGGTTATCTGGACTCCCTGTGGCGCAAAACGGCGGCCAGGGCGCGGTGTATAAAGGCGCCCGCGCTGCTTTGGGACGGGTCTGAAGCGCTGGCAGTGGCTGCGCGGGAGATCCCGCTCGATGCCCAAACGCGGATAATAGCCCGCGATCAGGCGCTTCTGGATGAGCTGGCAAGCCTGTACGGAGGAAAACTGCCCTGCGGCTCGTGCGTGGAAGATGACGACATATTGACCGTGTACAGGGTGCGCGCCCAGCTGGAAAACGCGAATAAACGCCGGGTGAACCTGAAATGCGGGGGATATCTGGTGTTCGACGACACTGAAGCCATGCGTGTGATAGACGTGAACAGCGGTTTTTTCGCCGGCAGGGACGCCGAGGATACCGCGTTCAGGCTCAATCTTGAAGCGGCGGACGAGATCGCCGTACAGGCGCGGCTGAGGAATCTTACGGGAATAATCGTGATCGATTTTGTGGATATGAAGAATAAGGCGCACAAAGACGGCGTGGAAGCGCGCTTAAGCCAGGCATTCGAGCACGACACGGGAAGGGTGACCATATATCCCCTCTCCCAGTTGGGTCTGTGCGAAATGACCAGGTCCAGCCGTTTCGGCGCGGCATCGGTCGGAGAAGAATAAGGTGGAAAAGGCAAATAACAACCTGGAAGTGGCGCGGCAGTACGCATTCTGTGAAGAGATAGCGCGGCTGAGGCTCAACAAAAAATACTTTATCGTCACAATGGGCTGCCAGATGAACGTCAGGGACAGCGAGACCATGTGCGGCTGGCTGTCGCTGATGGGTTTTACCGAAGCTGGCTGCCGCGAGGATGCGGACATAATCATATACAATACCTGCTGCGTGCGGGAAAACGCCGAGAATAAGGCGCTGGGCAATGTTATATGGCTCAAGGAGCTGAAAAAGGACAAGCCCGGGCTCGTGATAGGTGTATGCGGCTGCATGATGCAGGAAAAGGGCGTGGCGGAAGACTTAAAGCGCAAGTACCCGTTTATCGATCTGGTGTTCGGTACCCACAATGCCTCGAACTTCCCGGAGTATTTAAGCCGCGTTCTGCTGGGCGGAGAAAGGGTATTCGAAGTCTGGGACAGCCAGGGCAGCGTGACGGAGGGTCAGCCCGCAAAGCGCTCTTGCAGCTTCAGCGCGTTTGTGAACATCATGTACGGCTGCAACAACTTCTGCACCTACTGCATAGTGCCTTACGTGAGAGGCAGGGAACGTTCACGGCAGCCCGAAGACATACTTGACGAGTGTGCAAAGCTTAAGGATGCGGGGGTCAGGGAGATAACCTTGCTGGGTCAGAACGTCAACAGCTACATGGGAGGCGGCAGCGCCTTTGCCGAACTGCTCAAACGGGTCGACGCGCTGGGTATCGAACGCATCCGTTTCATGACAAGCCATCCGAAGGACATTACCGACGAACTCATATCCTGCTTCGGAAGCCTGAAACACCTGTGTCCTCAGCTCCACCTGCCCATGCAGGCGGGCGACGACGAGGTGCTCAAGCGGATGAACCGGCATTATACCATCGACGCGTACATGGACAAGGTGCGCCGCGTGAGGGAAGCGTGCCCCGAGATAGGTCTGACCACGGACATCATAGCGGGCTTCCCGGGGGAGACCCGCGCCCAGTTCGAGGGCACGTTAAGAGCGGTCGAGCAGGCGCAGTTCGATTCGGCGTACACGTTCATTTATTCGCCGAGGGCGGGCACCAAAGCCGCGGAATACCCGGATCCCGTGCCTATGGAGGAGAAGACCCGGTGGCTGGAGGAGCTTATCGCGCTGCAGCTGTGGATCACCGCCCGCATGCTCAGGGAACAGATCGGCAGGACGTTCCCAGTGCTGGTGGAGAGCGTGTCGTTAAGGAGCGAAAGCACCGTGGGCGGCAAGACGCCGCGGGGGCTTATGGTGAACTTCCCGGGTGGCAGAGAGCTTATAGGCAAAACCGTGAACGTGAAAATAACGGATGCCGGCAAAAACACACTGAAAGGCGAGCTGGAGGCATAAATGAACGAAGTCTTCAAAAAGACGCGGGAGCTTGCGGAAGCGCTGCTTGAGAGCGAAGAGTACAAAGCCGTAAAGGCGGCGGAAGACAAGGCGTTCGGCAACAAGGAAGCCGCGGACACCGTGGGCAGATATCTGGAAGCCAAGAAGCGGATGGAAGAGATCATGTCCGAAAACAGCAAGGACTGGGGCGAAGTGCAGCGCCTGACGGACGAGATAGACAATTGCACCAGGGAAATGGCCCAGATCGAGGACCTGGTGAACCTGCACGCCGCGAGGGACAGGTTTTCCGGGCTCATTAACGACATAAACAAGGTGCTGCAGCTCATAATTACGGGCGAGATCAGCGATGAAGACGGAGAATGCACCGGTTCCTGCTCCAGCTGCAAGGGCTGCTCCGCCAAGGTGAATTAAAGGATCAAGGGTGAAAATATGGCGCTCAGCTCCATGATGAGGCAGTACCTCGACATAAAGCAGAAGCACGAAAACGAGATACTTATGTTCCGCGTAGGGGACTTTTACGAGATGTTCTTTGATGACGCCGTAAAAGTGTCCCGGGAGCTGGAGCTTACCCTTACGGGCAAGGACTGCGGTCTGAGCGAGCGCGCGCCGATGTGCGGCGTGCCTTATCACGCGGTAGACGTTTACGTGGCGAGACTGATCGAAAAGGGCTACAAGGTGGCCATATGCGACCAGCTGACCGACCCTGCCGAATCCAAGGGGCTGGTGGAAAGAGACGTCACCCGCATAATCACCGCCGGCACGCTTACCTCTCCGGATATGCTGACTGACAGGGAGCCCAACTACCTGCTGGCAGTGCATATAAAGGGCAAGGATGCCGCAATAGCCTATTGCGACGTATCCACCGGTGAGTTTTTTGCCGGGGAGCTTAAGCAGTGGGAGACGACGCTGGCTGACGAGGCGGCGCGCATATCTCCCAGGGAGCTTATCGCACAGGATAACGAGCTGATCAGGGAGATCTGCAGGCGCCAGGAGATCGCGTTTACTCCGGAGGAACCCAAAGAAGGCGCGCAGGCGGCGTACGGCAAGCTGGTCAGGGCGCAGTTTGGGGCGGATAAGGCCGGAGACCTGTCCAAAACAGTCATAAACGCGGCGGGCATGCTGCTTAATTACCTTAACGAGACCCAGAAGACCGCGCTGACACATATAAGCGACATAGGCGAATACCGTCTCAGCAGGTACATGGTGCTGGACCAGAGCGCGATCACCAACCTGGAACTGGTAAAAACTGCCCGTGGCGGTACCCGAAAGGGTTCATTGCTGGGCGTCATAGACAAAACCATGAGCGCCATGGGAGCGCGCCTGCTCAAAAGCTGGACCGAGCAGCCCCTGCTTGATGAAAATGAGATAAACCACAGGCTGGACGCGGTGGAATATCTGACGATGAACCCTATCCTGCTTGAGGACCTGCGGGATGCGTTCAAAGCCGTTACGGATATCGAAAGGCTGCTAAGCCGCATCGCGATCTCAAACGTCACCCCCCGCGACTGCCTGAGCCTGGCTTCCACACTCCAAAGCGTGCCGGGCATCAAAAAACTGCTTTCACAGGCGGGCGGCCTGCTGGGAGAAGCCGCGGGCGAGCTTGATCCTATCGAGGATATTTCCGAACTGATACAGAACGCCATAAGCGAAGACGCGCCGGTGCTTATCAAGGACGGCGGTATATTCAAAAAAGGTTTCAACCCCAAACTGGACGAGTACAGGGAGGCGTCATTGGACGGCAAGAACTGGATCGCCCGGCTGGAGCAGCGGGAGAGGGAAGAGACAGGCATCAAGAACCTGAAGATCGCCTACAACCGGCTGTTCGGGTACTATATAGAGGTTACCAAGAGCTTTTACGACCTGGTGCCCATGCGCTATGTCAGAAAACAGACGCTGGCCAACTGCGAACGCTTTACCACCCAGGAACTTAAGGAACTGGAAAACACCATATTGGGCGCCCAGGACAATTCCATAAAGCTGGAATATGAGCTGTTCCTGGCGGTAAGGGAAGAACTTAAAGGCCGCCTCGAACGCATAAGAGCCACCGCGAACGCGCTTAAGACCATAGACTGCCTGCAGTCGCTGGCCAAGTGTGCGCTGGCGGGAGGCTACGCGCGCCCGACGCTGAACCATGAGGGCAGGTACGAGATCAAAAACGGCCGCCATCCCGTGGTGGAATGCGCGATGGGACGCGGGGAATACGTGCCCAACGACCTTACACTGAACGCCGAAGGCCGCGTGATGATCATCACAGGCCCCAACATGGCAGGCAAATCCACGTTCATGCGCCAGAACGCGCTGATCGTGCTTTTGGCGCAGATGGGTTCCTTCGTGCCCGCGGACAGCGCGGATATATCCATCACGGACAGGATATTCACCCGCATCGGCGCCAACGACGATCTGTATGGAGGCCGCTCCACATTCATGGTGGAGATGGAGGAGATGAGCGTGATACTCAAGCACGCGACCTCCCGATCCCTGGTCATACTGGACGAGGTAGGCAGAGGCACTTCCACTTTCGACGGTCTGAGCATCGCCTGGGCGTCGGTGGAATATCTGGCCGGTGAAAAATGCATGGCCAGGACGCTGTTCGCCACCCACTACCATGAGCTGAGCGTGCTGGAAGGCAAGCTGGAGGGCGTGGTCAATTACCGTGTCACGGCTACGGAGAGGGGCGAGGACGTCATTTTCCTGCGCAAGGTGGTGCCCGGCGGCGAGGATAAGAGTTACGGTATCGCCGTCGCGAAGCTGGCAGGACTGCCCAAAGGCATCGTGGCGCGGGCGCGCCAGATAATGGCGAGGCTGGAAGTGGACGACGAGATCAACGGCTCACTGGGCGAAAAGATAATCTCCAGGAAACGCGGGGCGGATATGCAGCTGTCCCTGGACAATCTGGGACCGGTCGAACTGGTGGACGAGATAAAGGCGATGGACGTGATGAGCATGTCCCCCATAGATGCGCTCAACACCTTGTATACCCTAAGCGAAAAAGCGCGGAGGCTGTAAATGGCTATACGGCTGCTGGACAGGGACACGATAGAAAAGATCACCGCGGGCGAGGTCGTGGAACGGCCTTATTCCGTGGTCAAAGAACTGGTCGAGAACTCCATAGACGCGGGCGCGACCAGCATAAACGTGGAGATAAGGGAAGGCGGAAGCGAGCTGATAAGGGTCAGCGACAACGGCTGCGGCATTAACGCAGGGGAAGTCAAACTGGCGCTCCAGTCCCATGCCACCAGCAAGCTTACCAGCGCGGACGAGCTGTCAAGCGTGGCCACTATGGGCTTTCGCGGCGAGGCGCTGCCTTCAATAGCCGCAGTGAGCAAGCTGACCATCGTGACCAAGACGCGTGACGCCCAAAGCGGCATAAGCCTTGTGTGCGAAGGCGGGGAGATAAAAGACATACGGGATGAAGGCTGCCCCGACGGCACGAGCGTATCGGTGAGAGACCTGTTTTACAACGTGCCCGTCAGACGCGTGTTCCTGAAAAAGCAGGCGTACGAGCAGTCGCTGATAGCAGAGCTGATGCAGAAACTGGCGCTGGGAAATCCGGGCATACGTTTCCGGCTGAGCGCACAGGGAAAGACGCTGTTTTCGACGTTTGGAGACGGGAATATAAAAAATGCCGCGCTGCAGGTGTTCGGGGCTGAATACGCCAAAAATCTGAGATTGGTGGACGAGTCGGAGGGCACGTTTTCCATAAAGGGCATGGTCGGCATAGGCGAGGAGAGCGCTCCCACCCGCGCCCGTCAGGCGTTTTTCCTGAACGGCAGGCTGGTGAACTGCCGCATGCTGTCCCAGGCGCTGGAGGAAGCGTCCCGCGGGCTGGTCATGGTCGGACGCTATCCTTCCTGCGCGCTGATGGTGACTTTGCCCTACGGGAACGTGGATGTGAACGTGCACCCGGGCAAACTGGAGGTGCGCTTTAAGGACGAGGCGGCGTTTCGCTTGAACGCCCAGACGCTGTTCACCAGGGCGCTTGGCAAGTACAGGATGCTTTCTCCTCTGGCCGAGGCGGAGCTCGAGGAAGCGCCCGCAGGCGAGGTGGCGTTCACCCCCGCGCCGCAGGCAGAGGCGGCCGAAGACGAGCGGTCCGGCCTGGATTACCTTAAAAATCTGGATATATACAAGCCCGACGAGAAGAAACAGTTCGAGGTCAGGGAAAGCTATTCCCTGCTGGACATGCGCATGCCGCCCAGACCGGCACCTGTGAAGGAGGCACCGCCTGAGCAGACCGCGTTCGTCCCGCCGGAACCTGTGAGCAGCTTTAAGCTGCTGGGCGTGTATCTTAACACATATATCCTGCTGGAAACGAACGGGCAGCTGGTGATGATAGACCAGCACGCCGCTCATGAACGCCTGAATTACGAAAAATACACCAAAGCGCTCAGCGAAGGGACTGCCAGCCAGAAGCTGCTGGTGCCCATAGTGATGGACCTGAGCCCGAGGGAGATACGTACCCTGGAAGCCGGGAAAGACGAGCTGGAAAAAGCCGGCTACGAGATCGAGCTGTTCGGTGACACCAGCGTGAAGGTCACCGCCGTGCCTTTCATTTACGGCGAAAGCGATCTAAGGCCGCTGTTTGTGGAAATGATAGATTCCCTGGACATGCTGCGCCGCGCCGAACAGGACAGGCGTCTGGACGCCATAATCCAGGCTTCGTGCAAGCACGCCGTCAAAGGCGGCGAAAGGCTCACGAATGCGGAGATAGGCGCGCTGATAAAGCAGCTTAACGAATCATCCGCGCCGCCCACCTGCCCCCACGGAAGACCAATAATGAAAGTGTTCACCCAAAGACAGGTGGAACAGCTGTTCAAGCGCATACAATGAGCACGCTGTTTGGAATAGTGGGGCCGACCGCTTCGGGAAAGACGCGTCTTGCGGTGATGGTCGCCCAAAGGATAGGGGCCGAGATCGTTTCCGCGGACTCAATGCAGGTGTATTCGGGCATGGAGGTGCTAAGCGCACAGCCCACCGAAGACGAGATGCAGGGCGTACGGCATCATCTGATCGGTTTCGTGCCGCCGGGCGAAAAGTATAACGCTTCAAAATTCAGCCTGGACGCGCAAAAAGCCATAGAGCGCATACGCGAAGAAGGCAGGCTGCCGCTGCTGTGCGGAGGCAGCGGACTGTATGTGGACGCGCTCACAAAGGGCATGAAGCTGGCGACCGAAGTGGACGAGGAGACCCGCATGAGGCTCAAGCAGATCGCCGCCCGGCCGGGAGGGGATCTGGAACTATACCGGGAACTGCAGAAGGCGGATCCCGCTTCGGCAGAGAAGTATTCGCCCCGGGACACGCGCCGCGTGATACGCTCGCTGGAGATCTTTTACGCTACGGGGAAACCCAGGGAAGAGATGGAAAAGTGGGACGCTGAACGCGCGGATGCGATCAAAACCTGTCTGTTCGCTCTTAGGTGGGAGCGCAAAACGCTGTACGGCAGGGTGGAACGGCGCGTGGACGAAATGCTGGAACGCGGGCTGGTGGACGAGGTCAAGCGCCTGTCCCGGGCAGAAGCACCCGTGCAGGAGACTGCCGCCCAGGCGATAGGCTACAAGGAGATCAAACAGGCGCTGGACGGTGAGATAACGCTGCCTGAAGCGGTGGAAAAGGTCAAACTGAATTCCCGCCATCTGGCCAAACGTCAGGAGACCTGGTTCAGGCGCGATGAAAGGGTAACGTGGTTCGATACCGACGGCACGAACATGGAAAAAATAGCGGATATCATCTCACAAACCATACTGGAGGATAAGAGTGGACGCGCATAGTTTTATTAAACAGACCGAGGCGGAATTAAGGCCGGTATTTGAGGCATTTGACGAGACCGAAAGCATAAACACGGAAAAAATACTTAAAGAGTTCAAAGACCACAGCGTCTCCGCGAGGCATTTCGCACCGACTACCGGGTACGGCTACGATGACATAGGCAGGGATACGCTGTCAGACATCTTTGCCAGGGTGCTGGGCACGGAAAGCGCCATAGTGCGCCCTCAGATCACCTGCGGCACCCACGCCCTGTCCGCGTGCCTGTTCGGCATACTCAGGCCCGGGGATACGCTGGTGTCTGCCGCGGGCAAGCCGTACGACACGCTGGGCGACGTTATAGGCATAAGCGGCGCAGTGGGGATGGGCAGCCTTAAGGACCTGGGCGTAAATTATCGCCAGGCGGAGCTCAAAAACGGAAAGCCAGATAAAGAAGCCGTCAAACGTCTGCTGGACGGGACGGTAAAGCTGGTGCTCATACAGCGCTCAAGGGGCTACGACT
Organism: Clostridia bacterium; assembly: GCA_017518705.1. Next base: position 16,633 of record JAFWUC010000050.1, on the reverse strand, counting down.
GGCGCGCGTCGCTGAGCGTGGAAGAGATAAACGAGCTGTTCGGGTTCGTACACGAAAACTGTCCCTCCGCCAGCGTTATGGTGGACAACTGCTACGGCGAGTTTACGGATACCGTCGAACCCAAAGCTGACATAATGGCGGGCTCGCTCATAAAGAATCCCGGCGGCGGGCTGGCGCCAACGGGCGGATACATCGCGGGGAAAAGCGAACTGGTGGAAAAAGTGTGCTGCCGGCTCACCTGTCCCGGACTGGGCGGCGAAGTGGGCTCCTACGCGGGCAGCTACCGGCCGTTCTACCAGGGGCTGTTCATGGCTCCGCACACGGTCAACCAGACGCTGAAAACGCTATGCCTGTTCTCAAAAGCGTTCGAAAAACTGGGTTACGACGTGCATCCGAAAGCGGAAGACACAAGAAACGACATAATACAGGCGATAAAGTTCAACGACAAGGAAAAACTCATCCGCTTCATGCAGCTGGTGCAGGCGAATTCTCCGGTAGATTCCGAAGCGGTCCCGGAACCCTGGGACATGCCGGGTTACCAGGATCAGGTGATAATGGCGGCGGGTACCTTTGTGGCGGGCGCGTCGATAGAGCTTTCCGCCGACGCGCCGATACGTCCGCCGTTTACCGCTTACATGCAGGGCGGGCTGTCTTTCGCCCACGGCAAACTGGTGCTGGAAGCTATCCTTAATGACGAGGCGTTCAAACTATGAAAATGTGCGTGCTGGACGAAACAAAGATCTGCGACAACTGCGGTGAATGCGAAAGGTGTGATCTGGATCCCTCAAAGAAGTGCGACAGCTGCATGAAATGCGTGGTCAGCGAGGGAGCCGAGTACCGCGCCATAAAGATAGACGGGATTCAGCTTCCCGATTCGGAAAGCGACAGCGGATCAAAATAGGGCTGCGGGCTCAGTTCCGTTTCATCAAACAGACTTTCCAGAATATCCTCATATTCACGAAGCGTCTTCGCCTTGCGGAGGCGCTTCAAGTATTTTTTGCTGCCAGAAAGCGTCATGCCCATATAACTGAGTATCTCGCACAAGCGCCCGTGCAGGGCGTGAAAGGGCATCGACACGGAAAACGCGGCGAGCAGTGCGTCGGCAAAGCGCCTGAGCCGTGCCTTGTCAAGTGCCCCAAGACCGAGTATCTCTTCCGCCACCGCGGGATTTGCGACTATTCCTCTGCCCAGCATTATGCCTTCGGGCGGTTTGGGCAGCGCCATGATCTCATCCGCATCCGAAGGGGTGAATATATCCCCGTTATAGATCACGGGGATGTTTGAGGCAGGCAGTGAAGACAGTATCTCCCTGTGGCATACGCCCTTATAAAACTGGCTGCGGACGCGGGCGTGAATAATTATCTCCGAAAAAGGATATGAAAACAGTATCCCGCTGAGCTTTGGCCACTCGTCGGGACTGTCGTAGCCTATGCGGGTCTTTACCGAAACAGACGCGGGGAGGGGAGAAGAAAACAGCCCATCCAGAAAGCGGCTGAGCGCGTCGGGATCCCTGAGCAGCCCCGAGCCCTTGCCTTTGGCAGTGACCGTGCCGGAAGGGCAGCCCAGATTAAGGTTGATGTCGTTTATCCCACGCTCAGACAGCTTCAATATGGCCTGCTTCATAGAGGAAGGCTCTTTGCCCAGCAGCTGCACGGCGCAAAAGCCCGGGTGTTCTATCGCATAGGCGATAAAGCCGTCTTCCTTTTTGGAAAGGTTGAAGCCCTCCGATACGCTGATAAACGGAGTAAAATACTTGCCGATGCCCGAAAAAAGAGCCTTGTGAGCCGATATATACGCAGTGTCGGTGATGCCTTCCAGCGGTGCGAAACAGAGTTTCATCGGGCTTCCTTTTTCTGGATGAGCACGGCGAAAATAATGATCGCGCCGGTAAACGCGTCAGTCAAAAACGCGTCGATGCCGACCAGCACCAGCAGGTTGTTCATTATGCCGATGATCAGCACGCCGAATACCGTACCGAGTATCTTTCCCCGTCCTCCCGCCATGGAGGTGCCGCCCACGACCACGGCGGCGATGGCGTTCATTTCATAGCCGCTGCCGGCGCTTGCTACGTCCACGCCCCTTAAGCGGGCAACGGAAGTGATGGCAGCCACCGCAACTATCACGCCCATCAGTATGTACACCGCCAGCTTCGTCCTGTCAACGTTTATGCCGCTGAGCCGGCTGGCTCTTTCGTTCGAGCCCACCGCGTAGATGTGCCTGCCGAATGCGGTGTGCTCGCTTATCACGTACATTATTGCGGCGAGTATCAGCCAGTAAACTATGGGCAGGAGCATCTGTCCGCCGATTATCTCCCTGTTTGCCAAAATTTGGAATTCCTTGGGCACTTCGGGCTTGTAGCCCTTGGTGAAGTACTGGGCGGCGGAGCGCACGATGTTCATTATACCCAGCGTGAAAATGAACGGTGGGATCCTGCCCTTGGTTATGCCAAGCCCGGTTATAAGCCCCAGCAGCGCGCCGCAGAGCAGGCCCGCGCCTATGGCGATAAGATAATTCGGAGTGCCGGTAATGCCCGCTCCCGTCAGAAAACCGCCTTTGGAGATGTCCAGGCACACCATCACCACCGTGGCGACGCCCGCCAGATTCGAGCCTACCGCCAGGTCTATGCCGCCGGTGATGATGACGAATGTCATGCCCAGGGCGATCATGCCCACGGAAGAGTTGGAACGCAGTACGTTGAGCGCGTTGATGAGCCAGTTGCCGCCCCAGTCGGCATAGGAAGCGTATTTGAAGCCCAGCGCGTAGATCTGGATGACCATCATTATTATAAGGGCTATCAGGGTCGAAAACAGGGGCTTGTTCTTCCAGAGATACACGAATCTGTCCGGGCACAAAAGCAGTATCAGGCCCGCTGCCAGGCACAACAGCGCGGTAAATGCGAAGCCGATGGGGAAGGTGCCCACAGTATACACGATGGTGTCCTTAAATGGCAGTTTGGCTTCGCGGCTGAGCTCCGCGGCTTTTGACGCGATGCCGTCGGCTTCAAGGGCTACCCGGCGGGTCTCGTTTTCGAGGGAAACCGCATATGCGGCCAGGGTCTCAAGCGCGTCAAGCGCGTCCGCGGGAGAGGTGACAGTATGTTTTTCGGGTTTGTCGATGCCAAGCTCTGGCGCGGTCAGCCCGGCGTCGTCATACGCGGAGATCACGCCGTCCGCGGCGGTCTTCAGCTTGCCTTGGGCGCTCTGCACGCTTTTGTGGGCGGTGTCGTACACGCTTTTAGATTTGTCAAGCAGCTGCTGGCGCGCGGCGTCGGTTAGCGCAGTGAGGGCATCGTCGTCGGATGGAGCGGAAGCTTCCGCAGTGTCCGACATCCTGAGCGCGGTGTCGGTGAGCGCGTCTCCGGTAGAGGCGGTATCGTATTCGGATATCAGCTTTTCAAGCTGCGTTTGAGCTTTTTTTACGTCGTCGGAAGCGCTTTGTGCGGCGCTGACGGCGGCTGAGGCTTTCTTCACGGCGGAAGGCGCGGTCTTTGAGGCGGAACGGTTCACGGAATCTATCCGGTTTTTGGCCGTCATGGCGCTTTGGTATGCCGCCTTGCCTCCGCCGGAACCCAGCACGTGGCCGAACACCGCCACGCCCGCCAGAAGCAGCGCCAGAATAATGCAGCAGATACCGCAGATTACATGTGCCCTTTTATGTGCCTTCATACTAACCTCTTAAGTCGACTGTTTATGCCTGTTTCGCGCCGGTGGCCAGCAGCATGATGTTGTTTTCGTTCAGTTCGCTGCCGCTCAGCTCGCCAGCGATGTGTCCGTGATACATTATATACGCCCTTTCGCACAGCCTGATGATCTCCTGCGCTTCGCCTGAGAGCACCACTATAGCGCAGCCTTCCTGAGCGAGACGGCAGATAATGCCGTAAATATCCTCTTTTGCGCCTACGTCCACACCATGAGTGGGATTGTCGAATATCAGCACCCGGCTGTGGGCGCTCAGCCACCGGGCAAGCACGACTTTCTGCTGGTTGCCGCCCGAAAGGCTCAGTATCGAATCGTTCAGGTCGGCATACTTTATGTTCAGCGCTTTTGCGTTTTCCAGCATCAGGGCTTTTTCACGGCGGTGATCGGTAAACACCGGGCGCCTTAACTGCTCATAAACGGCAATGGAACCGTTTTCAAGTATCGTAAGATCTTTTATGATGCCGTTTTCCTTGCGGTCCGGGGGTACATAGCCTATGCCCAGGGACGCCGCTTTGTGGGGGGAAGCTATTTTTTCGGGTTTTCCGCCCAGAAGGATGTCTCCGCTTTTTACGGGAATAAACCCGAATATCGCCTGAAACAGTTCGCTCCTGCCGTCGCCCAAAAGGCCGGTGAAGCCCAGTATTTCGCCCTGCCGGAGGCTGAAGGATATATCCGTAAAACAGGGGGGAGAGCTGAGGCTGCGCACCTCCAGGGCCGTATCGCCCAGGGGATGCTCCCGTTTAAATTCGTTTCCGCTTAATTTGTGGCCGACCATCAGAAGCGCCAGCCGGGTCTCGTCGGTGCCGGATATATCTCCGCTGCCCGCTACGCGGCCGTCCCTTAAGACGGTGTAGCGGTCGCATATTTCCATGACTTCTCTGAGCTTATGGCTTATGAAAATGATGGAAACGCCTCTGCGCTTAAGGGAGCGCATGAGCTCGAACACCCGGGCGATCTCCTTTTCGCCCAGTGAGGTGGTAGGTTCGTCCATGATTATGACGCGGGCGTTGAACAGCAGAGAACGGGCGATCTCCACTATCTGCTTGCTGCCTGCGTCGAGTGTCCCGACCAGTGCATCGGGGGAGATGTCAGCGCCGATGCCGGAAAGCACTTTTTGCGCTTCCTGCCGCATTTTGCCTTTGCTCAAAAACGCGCCGCGTTTGATCTCCTCGCCTATAAACAGGTTTTCGTATACGCTTAAGTCGTTTATCAGGTTGAGCTCCTGGTGGATGAAGGCTATCCCGTGCTTTATGGCGTCGCCGGGGGAAAGGATGTCGGTCTCGCTGCCGTCAAGCAGAATACGTCCGCCGTCCGCCCTGACTACGCCGCCCAGGATGTTCATGAGCGTGGACTTGCCCGCGCCGTTTTCACCCAAAAGCGCGTGGATCTCCCCGTCAGCCAGAGAGAAGTCCACGCTGTCCAGCACCAAATTGCTGCCAAAGGCTTTGTTTATTCCTTTAAGCTCCAAGGCCATTGAGAGCTCCTTTTTCCATAAAAGGGCCATGGCGCGAGCGTCATGGCCCTGTGATCAGATGACGATTAGTAGGGAGAATCGGGATTCAGGAAGTCGACCACGTTTTCCCTGTCCACGATGTTGGTGGGCAACACCACTACGTGCTCGATCTCGTCGCCCTGCAGCACGGCGATAATGTTGTCGATGCAGTTTACGATCATGTCGGGGGAATAGGTGGCGGAAGCTACCCAAATATCCTTGTAGGCGTCTTCAGTCATCATCTTGAAGTATTCCTGGCATCCGCCGCCGCCGGTGATGACCTTGATGTCGGTGCGTCCGCTCTCCAGTATGGCCTGCAGCGCGCCGATGGAGGTCTCGTCGTCCAGGGAGAACACCGCGTCGATCTCGTCATACTTGGTCAGCGCGTCGGTCATGTCGCTCAGAGCGGTGGCGCGTACGAAGTCGGTGGAGACTTCGGCGATGACTTCCAGGTCGGGAGCGTACTCTTCGATGTAGTCGTAGAAGCCCTGGCAGCGGTCGTCGTTCACGTTGCCCGCGGCGGGCTTGCACAGCACCAGCACCTTGCCTACGCCTTCGAGTTTGTCGGCGATGTAGCGGGCGCCTTCATAGCCCATGCCGTAGTTGTCGCCGGTCAGCAGGTACATGTTGTCGGCGTATTTTTCGTCAACGTTTATGATCATGTCGAAGTTGTAAATAAGTATGCCCTTTTCCAGCGCCATCTCGGCAGCGGTCTCTACGCCCTTGAACTGGGGCCAGACCACTATCGCGTCCACGCCCAAGCCGATCAGCTCTTCAATCTGAGCGGACATCTCTTCGGCGTTGCCGGACGTCAGGAAGCGGTAATCCACGTCATATTCCTCTATGGCCTGCTGGGCGAAGTAAGCGACGCCGGCTACCCAGCCGTGGGTCTCGGAAGGAGCGAGAACGCCGATAAAGGGCTTGTCGTCCTCCGCGATGGCGCCGAAAGCGGCCAGCGCCATGACCAGCGCGACGGCGAGACAGAGCAGTTTTTTCATGACGAATACCTCCGTATACATTTTTATGTGATTCGGTTCCCCGCCCTGCGGGGGCTTATAATATTATACCATTTCTCCCGAAATACTGTCTATATCTGACCGGCAGAAAAATAAAAAAAGTTTTGCCCGGTTTTAAACGCTTTCGGCCAAAATGCATTGTAAAATAACTGTTTCAGGCTTGCAATCCGGACGTTATTGTGATAAAATCAAATGCAAATTTTCAAACGCTGTGAGGAAGAATCGGCGGGACTGTTCCCCCTAAGCGAGCCGGGTCTGGTGCAAGCCGGCGGGGCGCGCCCGTGCGTCTGGCTTCCGAGCGGGAGCTCCGAACGGAGTAGGGGCTCACGGCTATGCCGTTAAGCTGTAACGAGGTGGGAGGCAGTTATGCCTTTCAATTCGGGTGGTATCGCGTATTTATCGCCCCGGAGTTTTCCGGGGCATTTTGTATAGCAGGAGTGCAGTATGAGAAAGATCTATCTGGCTGAATCGACTCTGTCCGCAAGCGCCGGGATGAGCTTTGGACGCCGGCTGGAGTGCGCGAGGCTTTTGGACGACGTCAACGTAGACGTGATCTGCGTCTGCCCGATGGGTGCGGAGAAGAGCGACGAGATACTGATCAAGACCATTGCCAGGCAGACGAAGAACGCGGTGGTCTCCGTGCCGGTCACGGACGGGGAATGCGAGAAGGCGTTTTCGGCGGTGAAGGATGCGTCCAGACCGCGCCTGAACGTCAGGTATCCCGTATCGGTGGTGGGCATGGAATATTCCATGCACCTTAAGCCGGACAAAATGCTGGAAAAGATAAGCGCGACGGTCAAAAGCGCCAGGGAACTGTGCCCGGATGTGGAGTTTACCGCCCTGGACGCCACCCGTTCCGAAAAGAGCTTTCTCGAAAAAGCGCTCTGCGCCGCAAGGGAAGCGGGAGCCGCCACTCTTACCGTATCGGACGAAGCGGGCGAGATGCTGCCGGACGAGTTCGGCAAATTCGTCGCCGGCATACGTGAATACACGGGTGAAGCGTGTCTGGGCGTAATAGTTTCGGACAGGCTGTCAATGGCGGAAGCCTGCGCCTTCGAGGCCATTCGTGCGGGCGCGGACCTGATCTACACCCGCTGCGCCTCCGGCGCGCAGCCCAGGCTGGACATAATGGTCGATCTTATCACCGCCCGCGGCGAGAGCTTCGGCGTGAAGGCGGACGCGGACGTGACCGCGCTTAAGCGGGCGGCGCAGATAATCGCCTCCAACGAAAAGGCCAACGATCCGGAAGCCGCCGTGCGGCCCGCGCCCAGGGCGGAGGAGCCCAAGACGCTGCTTACCGCCCAAAGCGACATCCAGGAGGTGGCGCGTGCATCGACGCTGCTGGGCTACGAACTCAGCAAGGCGGACATAGCAAAGGTGTACGAAAGGTTCATGGGCATCGCCGTGAAAAAGCCGGTGGAACTCAAGGAACTGGACGCCATAATCGCCGCGGTGGCGCTGCAGGTGCCGCCCACTTATACCCTGGCGAGTTATGTGGTTAATTCGGGCAATATAATCACTGCCACCGCACATGTGGTGCTGGACAGGCAGGGCGCGCGGGTGGAAGGCATCTCCACGGGCGACGGCCCCATAGACGCGGCGTTCCTGGCCATAGAAAAGCTGATCGGCCACCATTACGAGCTTGACGACTTCAGTATCCGCGCGGTAACGGGCGGCCAGGAAGCGGCGGGCGAGGCGTTGGTGCGGCTGCGCGACGAAGGCAGGCTGTTCTCGGGCAGAGGCATCTCCACCGACATAGTCGGCGCAGCGATCCGGGCGTACATAAACGCTCTCAACAAAATCGTTTACAGGGAGAATTAAATAATGAAGCTGTCCGTCTCTACCTCCGGCTGGAGGGAAATGGGCTGGCCGGAATATGAAAACTTGGCTAGGGAGCTGAAATACAGCGGGATCGAACTGCATGACGCTCTGAATCCGGACTTCGCGGACATGGTGCGCATGTGCGAGGACGCCAGCAGGCTGGAGCTTCAGGGCATCGGCATAAGTTGTGTGGACGCGCTGTGCAATCCTGCGGACTCGGGTGCTTATGAAGCCTGCGTACGGGAGCTTAAGCAGCTTTGCGAACTGGCGAAAAAGCTCAAATGCCCCTTTGTAAGGCTCAGGGCACGCGATACGCTTGAAGACGCGCAGGATCAGGCGGACAACATCAAAAAGGTCATAGACGCGCTGATCCCCGAGTTCTCCGCTTCCGGCATAACGCTGCTTGTCGAGACGGCGGGCATATTTTCAGACACCGAGCGGCTCAAAAACCTACTGGACGAATACGCGCTGGACTGCCTGCAGGCGCTGTGGGACGCCCACAACACCTTCCGCTTCTCGGGAGAGACTCCCGAAAAGTCAATCACGAACCTGGGCGCTTACGTAAAGCACGTCCACATTAAGGACAGCAGGCTGAGTGGAAGCCGGGTGGAATATGTGCTTCCCGGAGAGGGCGATTTGCCCGCGAAAGAGATATTTGAAGCCCTGAGAAGCATATCTTATGCCGGATATATTACCCTTGAGTGGGACAAGGCGTGGCTGGACGGGCTGGACGACCCTTACGTGGTTTACACCCAGTTCAGGGAATTCGCGTCCATGTACCGGCCCAGGTCCTACACGGACGGAGCGCTGTACACATCGGTGGACGGCAAGGGCAGGTACGTGTGGAAACACGACGAGCTGATAAGCGAAAACTTCCCGCAGGTGCTGGACAGGATGGCCGAAACGTTCCCGGATCAGCTGTGCTTCAAGTATACCACGCTGGATTACACCCGCACTTATTCCCAGTTCAGGGACGACGTGGACAGGTGCGCACGGGCGTTTATCGCCGTGGGCGTGCGGCCCGGCAGCAAGGTGGCGGTCTGGGCCACCAACCTGCCCGCATGGTATATCAGTTTCTGGGCCGCCACAAAGATAAACGCTACCCTGGTGACCATGAATACCGCCTACAAGATCGCGGAGGCGGAGTATCTGCTCAGGCAGAGCGACACCCACACCCTCATAATGATAAACGGGTACAGGGATTCCGACTATGTGGACACCATAACCCGCCTGTGCCCGGAACTGGAGACAAGCGACCCCGGCAAAGGCCTGCACTGCAAGCGCCTGCCGTTTTTAAGGAACATCATCACCGTGGGCTTCAGGCTCAAAGGATGCCGCGAGTGGGAAGAATTCCTGCAGGAAAGCGAAAAGGTGCCCATAGAAGAGGTGAGCCGGCTGTCCTCCCTGATAAAGGGCGACGACGTGTGCAACATGCAGTACACTTCCGGCACCACGGGTTTCCCCAAGGGCGTCATGCTTACCCACCGGGGCGTGGTGAACAACGGCAAGTGCATAGGTGACCGCATGGACCTGTCCACCGCGGACCGCATGATGATACAGGTGCCCATGTTCCACTGCTTCGGCATGGTGCTGGCGATGACCGCGGCGATGACCCACGGCGCGACCATGTGTCCGCTGCCGTACTTTTCCCCGAAACCCGCGCTGGATTGCATAACCAGGGAAAAGATAACCTGCTTCCACGGCGTGCCCACCATGTTCATCGCAATGCTGAACCACGCGGATTTCGCCAAGACGGACTTTTCCCATATGCGCACGGGCATTATGGCGGGCAGCAACTGCCCCGAAAGCGTGATGCGCGAAGCGGCGGACAAGATGCGCATGACCGGCATAGTGTCCGTGTACGGTCAGACCGAGTCTTCCCCCGGCTGCACCATGAGCCGCTGCTACGACGACAGTCTGGACGTAAGGACCACCACCGTGGGCTGCAACCTGCCACAGGTGGAGTGCAGGATCGTCGATCCCGCTACGGGAGAAGAACTTCCCTGCGGACAGCAGGGCGAGTTCGTGGCCCGCGGCTACAACGTTATGAAAGGCTACTATAAGATGCCTTCCGCCACCGCCCAGGCGATAGACAAGGACGGCTGGCTGCACACGGGGGATCTTTGCATAAAGGACGAAAACGGGAATTACAGGGTCACCGGGCGCCTTAAGGACATGATCATCCGCGGCGGCGAGAACATTTACCCCCGCGAGATAGAGGAATTCCTTATAACCCATCCGGCGATCAGCGACGTGCAGGTCATAGGCGTGCCGGACAAGCAGTACGGCGAAGAGATAATGGCCTGCGTGATACTCAACGAAGGAGCGAGCCTGAGCGAAAAGGAGGTCAAGGACTACGTGCTGTCCTCCATGGCGCGGCATAAGGTACCCAGGTACGTGTGGTTCATGGACAAATTCATCATGAACGACGCGGGCAAGATACAGAAATTCAAAATGGTAGAAAAGGCCTGCGAGGTATTCCATCTGAGCAGGGAGTAGGGAGGAGAAAAAATGGAAATCAGCGTAACGTTGAACACTAACCCCAAAGCCAAACCCCAGGACGAGACTGCGCTGGGTTTCGGCAAGATTTTCACCGACCACATGTTCCTTATGAACTACAATCCGCAGCAGGGCTGGCATGACGCCAGGATCGTGCCCTTCGGCGAGATCAGCCTGTCTCCCGCATCCACGGTGCTGCATTACGGCGCCGAGATCTTCGAAGGCATGAAGGCGTACAGGCGCGCGGACGGCGAGATACAGTTCTTCCGTCCCCAGGAAAACTTCAAGCGCATGAACAACTCTGCCGACAGGATGTGCCTGCCCAAGCTGGACGAGGAATTCTGCCTGAAGGCGCTGAAAAAGCTGGTCAGCATCGACAAGGACTGGGTGCCTCATACCCAGGGCGCGAGCCTGTATATCCGCCCCTTCCTGTTCGGCAACGATCCGTTCCTGGGCGTGCATACCGTGAGCAACTGCATATTCTGCATCATCCTGTCTCCCTCCGGAGCCTACTATAAGGAAGGCATCAATCCCGTCAGGATCATGATCGAGACACAGGATGTCAGAGCGGTCCGCGGCGGCACGGGCTACGCCAAGTGCGGCGGCAACTACGCCGCGTCCATGCGTGCGGGCGAAAAGGCGGAACAGCAGGGCTATGCGCAGGTGCTGTGGTTGGACGGCGTGGAGCGCAAATATGTCGAGGAAGTCGGCTCCATGAACGTCATGTTCAAGATCAACGGCACCGTGGTGACCCCGAAACTCACCGGTTCCGTGCTGCCCGGCGTGACCCGCAAGAGCTGCATCGCGCTGCTCAAGGACTGGGGCGTGCCGGTGGAGGAAAGGCTGATAAGCGTTGAGGAACTCGCCAAAGCGGTCAAGGAAGGCACGCTGGAAGAAGCCTGGGGCACGGGCACCGCGGCAGTGGTGTCGCCCATGGGCGAACTCAACGTGGACGGCGTGAGCTATGTCGTAAACGGCGGCAAGATCGGCGCGCTGACCCAGAAACTGTACGACGAACTCACCGGCATACAGTGGGGCGTGAAGCCTGATAAGTTCGGCTGGATCGAGCCCCTCAATTAAGCCGGCTAGATGAAACGGGTAACTCTGTTTGCCGGGCATTACGGCAGCGGAAAGTCCTCTCTGGCGGTGGAATATGCTTTGAAGCTCGCTGCCGGGGGAAATAAGACCATTCTCGCCGACTTGGACATAGTAAATCCGTATTTCCGCAGTATGGACAGCCGCGCGGAGCTTGAAAACGCGGGCGTGAACGTGATCGTGTCCCCTTACGCGGGCAGCAACGTGGACGTGCCTGCCCTGCCCGGGGAAATGTACAGGATCGTCGACGACAGGACCTATAAGGCTGTTGTGGACGTGGGCGGCGACGACCGGGGCGCGCTGGCGCTGGGAAGGCTTTCGGGAGCGTTAAAACAGGAAAACGACTATGAAATGCTGCTCGTGGTCAACTTCCTGCGTCCCCTGACACAGACCCCGGAGGAAGCCGCGCAGGTGATCGGCGAGATAGAGCTGGCGGGAAGCCTGCCGTTTACCGGCATCATCAATAATACGAATCTGGGCGAACTCACCACCAGAGAGCATGTGTTCCGGGGGCTCGAGAAGGCGGAAAAGCTTTCCGAAATGTGCGGACTTAAGCTGCTGGGCAGCACCGTGAAACAGGAGCTGCTGCCGGAGATCGGGACCGAAGGCGTGTTTATACCGATAAAGATCCGCCACCGGGCGGACTGGGCGATTTTTTAGAAAGAGGTGTTTAGCTTGGCTAAGGTTACATTCAGGACCGAACGCTGCAAGGGCTGCGGGCTGTGCGTGAACGCGTGCCCCAAAAAGATAGTGGAGCTTGACAAGACCAGGCTCAATTCCCAGGGGCATCATCCCGCTTATTGTGTGGACGAAAGCAAATGCGTAGGCTGCGCGTTCTGCGCGACCATGTGCCCCGACTGCGTGATCACAGTGGAAAGGTAGGCGTTAAAATGGCGGATAAAGTGCTGATGAAGGGCAACGAAGCCCTGGCGGAAGCGGCCATAATGGCGGGCTGCCGGCATTACTTTGGTTATCCCATCACTCCCCAGACGGAAGTGGCTGCCTACCTCGCCAAGCGCATGCCCAAAGTGGGCGGCACGTTTTTGCAGGCGGAGAGCGAGATCGCGGCCATAAACATGGTGATCGGCGTCGCCAGTGCGGGCAAACGCGTGATGACCAGTTCTTCCTCTCCGGGAATTTCTCTTAAGAGCGAAGGCCTGAGCTACCTGGCGGGCTGCGACCTGCCTGCGCTGGTAGTGAATGTGCAGAGGGGCGGTCCCGGTCTGGGCGGCATACAGCCCAGCCAGTCGGATTATTTCCACGCCACCCGCGGCGCGGGTCACGGCGACTTCCATATGCTGGTGCTGGCTCCCGCTTCCGTGCAGGAGATGGCGAGCCTGGTGTTCAAGGGCTTTGACCTGGCGGACAAGTACCGCATGACCACCATGATACTTGCGGACGGCACCATCGGCCAGATGATGGAACCTGTGTCCCTGGACATGGGCGAAGTGAAAGCTTACGACAAGCCCTGGGCAGTCACGGGTACCGGCGGGATCAGGAAGCACAATATAGTGAACTCCCTGTCCCTGCTGCCGGAAGAGCTGGAACAGTGGAACATCGCCAGATATCAGCGTTACGCTCAGATTGAGAAAGACGAAGTCCAGTACGAAAGCTTCCTGACCGAGGACGCCGACATCGTGTGCGTGGCTTTCGGCGTGGCGGCGCGCGTGGCGAAAAACGCCATCGTGGCGGCCCGCGCCAAGGGCATCAAGGCGGGCCTCATCCGTCCCATAACCCTGTGGCCCTTCCCTAAGGAAGCGCTCAAAAAGGCGGGGGAAAAGGCCAAGGCGTTCGTGTCCGTGGAACTCTCCATGGGCCAGATGATAGAGGACGTGGAGCTGGCGATCCGCTGCAAGCGCCCCGTGCTGCTGTGCTCCAGGGTGGGCGGAATGATCCCCACGCCGGAAGAAGTGCTCAGCAAGATCGAGGAAGCTCAGAACGCCGGGAGGTGCGAATAATGATTGTGTTTGAAAAACCCCATGCGCTGGCAGATGTCAAGCTGCATTACTGCCCCGGCTGCACCCACGGCATCATCCACCGCCTGGTGGCGGAAGCCATAGACGAACTGGGCATAGAGGGCAAGACCATAGGCATCGCGCCTGTCGGCTGCTCCGTGTTCGCTTACAATTACTTCAACTGCGACATGGTAGAGGCGGCTCACGGCCGCGCTCCGGCGGTCGCTACGGGCGTAAAGCGGGCGAACCCCGAGAACATAGTGTTCACCTATCAGGGCGACGGCGACCTGGCTGCCATCGGCACTGCCGAGACGGTGCATTCCGCCGCCAGAGGCGAGAACATCACGGTCATCTTCGTCAACAACGCGATCTACGGCATGACGGGCGGCCAAATGGCGCCCACCACGCTGCCCGGGCAGGTCACGCAGACCTCGCCTTACGGGCGCCAAGTCGAGACGGTAGGTTACCCGGTACGGGTGTGCGAGCTGCTCAGCAACGTGACCGGCGCGACTTATCTTGAGAGAGTTGCCGTAAACAACGTGAAGAACGTGAAGGCGGCCGGCGCGGCGATCAAAAAGGCGTTCAGGTATCAGATGGAGGGCAAGGGCTTCTCGCTTATCGAAGTGCTGTCCTCCTGCCCCACCAACTGGGGTCTCACTCCCGACAAGGCGCTGGAGTGGCTGAACGACAACATGATCCCGTACTACCCGCTGGGCGTGTACAAAGACAAGTTCGCCAAGGAGGCTTAATATGACTACGAACATACTTATATCCGGCTTTGGCGGGCAGGGAGTGCTGTTTACCGGCAAGTTTCTGGCGTATGAAGGGCTGGTCGAAGAAAAAGAAGTGACCTGGCTGCCTTCTTACGGTCCGGAGATGCGCGGCGGCACCTGCAACTGCGCGGTGATCATATCCGACGATCCCATCGGCAGTCCTCTGGTAACGGCTCCCGACGTGCTTATCGCCATGAACACTCCGTCCGTGGACAAGTTCGAGGGCGCGGTGGCTCCCGGCGGCATGATGTTTTACGATTCGTCGCTGATCGACCAGAAGATCAGCCGCGAAGACATAAAGGCGTTTGGCGTGCCTGCCACTCAGATGGCGGCGGACGCGGGATTCCCGACCCTCGCCAACATGATAGTGCTGGGCAAGCTGCTCAAGGAAACGGGCATGTTTGCTCCCGAGACCATAGACAAGACGCTGGAAAAGGTGGTCTCCGCCCGCAAACGCGATCTGCTGGAGCTCAACAAGACCGCTATAAAAATGGGAATGGAACTGTAAAACGTCAGCCTAAAAAACACCCGCCGCGTATCCGCGGCGGGTGTTTTGTTTATGAGCGGCGCCCAAAGAACGAAATGCTAAATGTCTTCTTCCAGCAGACCCCGAATGACGGTTTCGGGTGAAAGCGGGGGCTGGTGGCCTTGCAGGCAGATGTCCGGAGCGAGCGTGCGAACGGTTTCGGCCAGTTTGGCGGCCTTAACGGGGTCTGCCGTCCAGTCCGGGAACGTCCCGTATGCGCAATCGCTGAGTATCAGCGCTTTTTCGCCCGGCACTTCCACCAACGTCGAGTCATCCGTATGCGGTGCCTCCACCCGGAATATCCTGATGGGGCAGCTGCCGGCGTCCAGCAGCATTTCGCCGCTGAAGACTATATCCGCAAGCGTGACTGTGACGGGCTTGCCACCCGCATATTCCAGCCTTATGCTTTCGTCCATTGCAAGAAAGAAACCGGTACCCTGCCTGCTGAGCCGGTCCCTGAAATCCGCCAGGTAACGGTTCGTCTTTTCGTTGGCTATACACAGCCCGTGCACCGAATGCATGCCGAAAGTATGATCCCAGTGCCAGTGGGTCAGCACGGTCAGTTCCGGCAGGGGAAGGGAGGCAGCCTCAATCGACCGGTAGAACGCCTGCGTATGTTCACGGGAATGTCCGGCGTCCACAGCCAGGCTCCAGCGGTCACCCCTGATATAGGCGAGGTTGGGTCGGTCGCGTTCTTCTTCATACGGGAAAACCCAGATGCGCTCGGTTAGTCTTGTCAGATCCATGCTGTTCCGATTCCTTTGGTCCATATATAAAGCGGCATTATCGAAAAGGGACCGATTTTCGCCTTTTTGGAGGAGAAAACCGGTCCCTCATGGTTTTAGATAACGGGAATTATATGCCTGCTCCCGGATTTACTTCGCCTTAATGGCAGCCTGGGCGGCGGCCAGACGGGCGATCGGTACGCGGAAGGGAGAGCAGCTCACGTAGTCCAGGCCGATCTTGTGGCAGAACTCAACGCTGGAAGGATCGCCGCCGTGCTCGCCGCAGATGCCGATGTGCAGCTTGGGATTTACGGGACGGCCCAGCTTGATGGCCATCTCCATCAGCTTGCCTACGCCGTTCTGGTCCAGACGGGCGAAGGGATCGCTCTCAAGGATCTTGGCGTCGTAGTAAGCGCTCAGGAACTTGCCGGCGTCGTCGCGGCTGAAGCCGAAGGTCATCTGGGTCAGATCGTTGGTGCCGAAGCAGAAGAAGTCAGCTTCCTTGGCGATCTCATCGGCGGTGAGGGCCGCGCGCGGGATCTCGATCATGGTGCCGACCTCATACTCCAGCTTCTCGCCGGAAGCGGCGATCTCGGCTTCGGCGGTCTTTACGACCACGTCCTTGACGTACTTGAGCTCTTTGATCTCGCATACCAGGGGGATCATGATCTCGGGCTTGATGTTCCAGTCGGGATGCTTTTTCTGTACGTTGATGGCAGCGCGGATAACAGCAGCTGTCTGCATCTTCGCGATCTCGGGATAGGTGACGGCCAGACGGCAGCCCCTGTGACCCATCATGGGGTTGAACTCATGCAGGGAGTCGATCAGAGCCTTGATCTCCTCAACGGGTTTGCCCTGTACTTCGGCCAGCAGGCGGATGTCGTCTTCCTCGGTGGGCACGAACTCGTGCAGCGGGGGATCCAGGAAGCGGATGCACACGGGATAGCCTTCCAGCGCCTCATAGAGCTTCTCAAAGTCGCCCTGCTGATAGGGCAGGATCTTCTCAAGAGCTGCCTCGCGTGCTTCGACAGTG
>JAFWUC010000049.1 GCA_017518705.1 Clostridia bacterium | reverse complement strand
TCTTTCAACATACACCAAATCATCTTCAGTAAACTCTATCCTGGTGCCTTTCAGCAGCTCATTTCCCTCTTTATCAATTAAGATTCTCTCTCCATAGTCAGAATATGATACAACTGCCAAACCGGTACCGAATGTAAAACCGCCGTAATAGCAGCCATCATATTTAGGTTATATTGCCCAGTTTCCCTGCTTATCTATAAAGCCCCATTTTTCACCATCTTCCGTAACGGCACACAGGCCGTCATTGAAATACAGCGCATCGTCAAATCGCGGCTCGATAATATATTGCCCATCTATGTTGATAAAACCCAATAAGCCGTCAACGACAACACATGCTATGCCATCTGAAAAGAAAAAAGCGTCATCAAACTGCGGCTCAAATATCCAGCGCCCGTCAAGGCTCAGATAGCCATACTTGTCTTTATGTCTGACAAGATATGCAGATTCTTCTTGACCATAGTAGTATATATGGTAATTTGAGCCTATTATCCCCGTCTCGTCATACAGGTCCCATTCGCGCGTCGTTTCATTAAATTGCAGATACGTGGGCGGGTCGGTCTGGAGCCGGATGATATTTTCGTCCTTCTCTTCTGCGCAGGCGCAGAAAATCAGCGTCAGCGCCAGCAGCAAAGCAAAGAGTCTTTTCATTTTGCACCCCTGATATTGGTTTTCTTTAATTAGGTTTTTATTTGTTTTTCCGAATCAACTCTACTTGAACACTATCTCACAGCAGTTGCGGGTCGGAAAAACATTCACATACGTAAGAGCCGGTGATGCGAGTATCCTGCTCAGCTGCAAGCTTCCTTTTTCAAAATCCAATCCCACAAGCGTTACCCTGTCGAGGCGCTTCCGATACGCCCTCATTATCTCAGTCTCGGCTTCGCGCCAATTGGTCACCTCGATAAGCGGATTCTCGCTTCTCGCATACGGCTCCTTGCTCATCTTGACGGGAAACACCGCTGACCAGCTGTAAGAATCATCCATCATGTCTGTGCCCAAAAGGTATGAAACGTATGTGGTGCCCGGCTCCGTGTCCCCGAATTCCACGTCTATCATATACCACTTTTCATCAAGCCTTACCGCGTTCCACATATGATTATAATTATCGTATGGGTCCGCATTGAGCCGTTCGTTGGCAGACAGGGCTTCCCCGGGGACATAAGTTACCTCTATCCCTTTCAGGCAGCACAGCAGGTAGAACGCGTCCGCGTAACCGTCGCAGACCGCCTCGCCTTCCAGAAGAGCGCCCAGAGCGCTGTGCCAGAATATGTCATCATGTTCGCCGTGCCGATAAGACACGTTATCGCAAATGTGATCGTGTATTTGTTTTATTGCTTCCTCGCCGCTGCCATCCACTGCGGACGCTATCTCCAAAGCCCTGTCCAGCAGCTGCTTTTCGTCCTCGCTCAGTATATCCGTATTGCCCGAAGCATACGCGTACGCGCATTTCTTGCCCGGGTAATACTCCATCACAAACTCGATCCTGTGCCTCGATCCGCTTGCTTTCTCTTCAAAACCGAAGGTGAATATGCCGTTCTGTTCGATGGTCTCGACAAAACATTTGGGGTCATTGTTTATTTTCATGACGACGGTGTCATAGAATTCAAGGGAAAATTTCTCCACGCACTCGTCCGCGTAGTATTGGAGCTGTCTTTCAAGCTCCTTGAAATCCTTGATCCATCCGCCGCTGGTGGCGATCTTATCCCCCGCCAGCGCCTCGCCGCTCAGCAGCAGGGCGATAACGCACAGCGCCGCCAAAAAGCCCTTGAGTTTTCTCATCCGCACCGCCCCTTTCTCAGGTCCTATTCATCGGTATACCGGTGAGCCGCGCGACCCTTTTCGCAAACGAATGCGGCCCCGGGGAAAGCTTCCCGCGAGGCCGCACAGGCTCGTTTATCTGTTCAGCACCTTGTCGAAAATGTCCAGCGCTTCGTCTATCAGTTCCTCGGTGAGGGTCGCCATGTAGCTGGTCCTCAGCAGGCAGTTGCCCGGCTGGGTGGCGGGAGGAATGACGGGGTTCACGTACACGCCCTCTTCGTACAGCTCCTTGGCTTTCTGGAAGGTGTTTTCCAGTTCGTAGGTGTACACGGGGATGATGGGCGTGTCGGACTCGATTATCTTGATGCCCCGCTTCCTGAAGCCCTGCCTGGCGTAGGCGCTCAGGTCGCTTAAGCGCTTCACCCTTTCGGGCTCGCGCTTGATTATCCTTAGCGCGGCCAGCGCGGCGGCGCAGTTGGCGGGAGGCATGGAGGCGGAGAATATGTAGGGCCTGGAATTGTGCATCACGAAGTTGACCACGGTCTTGTTCGCGGCCATGAATCCGCCCAGGGACGCGAGGGACTTGGAGAAGGTGCCCATTATGATGTCCACCTGGTCCTCCAGCCCGAAGTAGCTGGTGGTGCCCCTGCCGCCCTTGCCTATAACGCCCAGGGCGTGGGAGTCGTCCACCATGACGCGGGCGCCGTATTCCTTCGCCAGCGCGCAGATCTCGGGGAGCTTGGCGATGTCGCCGCCCATGGAGAACACGCCGTCGGTCACTATCAGCTTGCCCGCCTTGTCGGGGATCTTGGCCAGCTGGGTCTTAAGCGCGTCCATGTCCGCGTGGGCATAGGTGACCATGCGGCCCCAGCTCAGTTTGCAGCCGTCGTATATGGAGGCGTGGTTCTCCGCGTCGCAGATCACGAAGTCACCGTGGCCCACGATGCTGGAGATGATGCCCAGGTTGGTCTGGAAGCCGGTGGAGAAGGTCACGATGCCGTCCTTGCCCAGGAACTCCGCCAGTTCCTTTTCCAGCTCCAGGTGCATCCTGAGCGTGCCGTTCAGGAAACGGGAGCCGGAGCAGCCGCTGCCGTACTGTTCGTACGCCTTGATGCCCGCCTCAATGACCTCGGGGTGGGTGGTCAGGCCCAGGTAGTTGTTGCTGCCCAGCATGATGCGGCGCTTGCCTTCCATTATGACTTCCTTGTCCTGCCGGGACTCGAGCGCGTGGAAATAGGGGTAGACGCCTGCCTTTTTTATATCGTCCGCCAGTGTGTATTCGGCGCACTTCTGGAAAATATCCATTATTATCCTCCGTAGTGTATGTTTGGTGACATTCTAAACCCCGCCGGGGATTCTGTCAAGCCCTCTGACGGCGGCGGATGTCCTTGAGCCGCTTCATCACGTCGTTCTCGCCCCTGCCGAAATAGTCGTGCAGGCGGCGGTATTCGCTGTACAGCTCGTCGTAGATCCTGCCGTTCTCCCCGTTAGGCACGTACACGGTGGGCAGCGCGCCGCCCATCTCCTCCGCAGCCTGCTCGATGCTGTCGTAGCCGCCCTTGGCTTTTCCCGCCGCCACGGCGCCGAACATGGCGCTGCCCAGGGCGGGGGTCTGGGTGGAACGGGCGATGCGGATCTCGCGCTTGAGCACGTCCGCGAACAGCTGCATCAGGAAGGGATTTTTCTGGGAAATGCCTCCGCAGGCGAACAGTTTGTCTATCTTTACGCCGTTTTCCTCGAAAGTGTCGATGATTATGCGGGTGCCGTAGGCGGTCGCCTCGATCAGCGCGCGGTAGATCTCCTCCGGCTTGGTGGTGAGCGTCATGCCCAGCATCATGCCCGTCAGGTCCACGTCCACCAGCACGGAACGGTTGCCGTTCCACCAGTCCAGCGCCAGCAGGCCGCTTTCGCCGGGCTTCTGCTTTTCCGCCAGGGAGGTCAGGTACTGGTGGGTGTTCATGCCCTTTTCACGGGCGGCGATCTCGTAGGCTTCCGGCACGCAGTTGTCCACGAACCAGTTGTAGTGGTCGCCCAGGCAGCTCTGCCCGGCCTCGTAGCCGAACAGCCCCGGTACCACGCCGTCTTCCACCACGCCGCACATGCCGGGCACGATCTTTTCCTCGTCGCCCAGCATTATGTGGCAGCTGGAGGTGCCCATCACCATCAGCATGCTGCCCTTCTGGGTCAGGCCCGCCGGGGGCAGGGACACGTGGGCGTCCACGTTGCACACCGCCACCGCCGTGCCGGGATTGAGCCCCAGCTTCTCCGCCATCTCTTCGGTGAGCTCGCCCGCCTTGGAGCCGATCGAGGTCACCTTGCCCAGCTTTTCCTCCACCACGTTCTCAAGCAGGGGATTCAGTTTCTTAAGGAACTCTTTGGACGGATAGCCTTCCCGCTTGCTCCATATGGCCTTGTAGCCCGCCATGCAGCTGGAGCGGGTCTCCTTGCCGGTCAGGCGCAGTATCACCCAGTCTCCCGCCTCGATGAAGCGGTCGGCCTCCTTAAACAGCTCCGGATCCTCCTCCGCGGTCTGCATGAGCTTGGGGAACATCCACTCGCTGGAGATCTTGCCGCCGTAGCGCTTGAGCCACTTTTCGCCCGTTTCCTCGGCGATGCGGTTCAAGCGGTTGGCCTGCTCCTGGGCGGCGTGGTGCTTCCACAGCTTCACGTACGCGTGGGGACGGGAGGGATATTTGTCGGAAAGCGGGTCTCCGTTTTTGTCTATCGGCATCAGGGTGCAGGCGGTAAAGTCTATGCCCAGGCCGATCACGTCGTTTTTGTCCACTCCCGCGTTTTTGAGCGCCTGGGGAACGGCTAGGTACAGCGCTTCCAGATAGTCCCGGGGATGCTCAAGCGCCCAGTCGGGGGGCAGCACGGTGCCATCGGGCAGACATTCGTCCATGACCGCGTGGGGGTATTCGAACACGCCCTCGCCCAGTTCCCTGCCCGTGCCCACCTCGCACACCAGCGCTCTGGCGGACAGCGTGCCGTAGTCGATTCCGATCGCATACTTTGCCATACTCGCACCTCTACACTTTTATTATATTGAAGGCGGCCGCCCGCCCCATGCGGTTCATCACCGCGAGCCCAATGTCCGTTTCGTCCACGGCTTCGGAGAAGATCGCCTGCACGCCCAGGTCGTCCATCTCCCTGAGCAGCGCGAACAGCCTGTGCGCCGCCTCTTTCTTGTCCTTTCCCAGGGACACCACGTTCCTGCCGCCGTACAGGGGAAGGTGCGCTTCCATCGCGAAAACGCGCTTTTCGCCCTCGAAGGCATCGTACAGCTCGATTATCCTGCCTGCCGCGGCAGTCTCTTCGCCCTCCACTATGGTCAGGCTGCCCTTGGGCGCGTAATGGCGGTATTTCATGCCGGGGGAGCGCGCTACCTCGTTTTTCGCGAGGGGACGCATCACGCCCGCGTCCACTTCCACGTCTCCCAGGGCGCCAAGTATCATCTCTCTCGTTATTCCGCCCGGGCGCAGTATCCTTACCGGGAACGCCCTCGCGTCTATGACCGTGCTCTCCACGCCCACCTTGGCTTCCCCGCCGTCCAGTATCAGGGGGATGCGCCCCTTCATGTCGTCATACACGTGCCGGGCGGTGGTGGGACTGGGCCGGCCCGAAGTGTTGGCGCTGGGCGCCGCGATGGGCACGCCGCTTTGTTTTATCAATTCCCGCGCCCATATGTTTTCCGGCAGGCGCACGCCCACGCTGTCCAAATGCGCGGTGCACTCGAGGCACACCCTGTCGCCCTTGGGCAGTATCATGGTGAGCGGTCCCGGCCAGAACCTGTCCGCCAGCGTCTTCGCCCAGGGCGGAAGTTCGCCCGATATCACCCCGGGCAGCATGCTCACGTCCCATATGTGGGCGATCAGCGGGTTGTCCTGGGGACGCCCCTTGGCTTCGAATATCGCGGCTATGGCGTCGGGGTTGCCCGCGTCCGCGCCCAGGCCGTACACGGTCTCGGTGGGAAACGCCACCACTTTGCCTTCGCGGATGAGCTCGGAAGCGTACTTTACGCTTTCGGGAGAAACTGGCAGGATCTCAGTCACGCCTGCGCCTCCATAAGCTCGCTCTGCCGGGCGAAGATCAGTTTGTCGATGATCTCGTCCAGGTCGCCGTTCATCACGTCGTTAATCCGGTACAGGGTCAGCCCGATGCGGTGGTCGGTCACGCGGCCCTGGGGGAAGTTGTAGGTGCGGATGCGCTCGGACCTGTCGCCGGAGCCCACCTGGCTTTTGCGGGCGGAGGAATACTCGCTGTCCGCCTTCTCCTTTTCCAGCTCGTACAGGCGGCTTTTGAGCACCTGCATGGCCCTTTCCCGGTTCTGTATCTGGCTGCGCTGGTCCTGGCTGGTCACCACAAGACCCGTGGGCAGGTGGGTGATCCTTACGGCGGAGTCGGTGCGGTTTACGTGCTGTCCGCCCGCGCCGCTGGCACGGTAGGTGTCTATCTTAAGGTCGTTGGGGTCGATCTTTACTTCCACGTCCTCAGCTTCCGGCAGCACCGCCACGGTGGCGGTGGAGGTCTGGAGCTTGCCGTTGCTCTCCGTCACGGGCACCCTCTGCACCCGGTGCACGCCGCTTTCGAAGCGCAGGCGCTCGAACACGTTCTTGCCCTGCACCAGCATGATCGCTTCCTTTACGCCGCCTATCTCCGTGTCGCCGCCTTCGATCATCTCGGTCTTCCAGCCGCGGCTCTGGGCGTAATGGGCGTACATCCTCAAAAGCTCGGCGGCGAACAGCCCCGCTTCGTCCCCGCCCGCGCCGGCGCGGATCTCGACTATCGCGTTGCGCCTGTCGTCCGGGTCCCTGGGCAGCAGCTTTATGATCGCCTCTTCGCTTTTCTGTTTGAGCCTGGGTTCCAGCTCCTCCAGTTCCTCTTTGGCCATCTCCGCCATGTCGGCGTCGGAGGAAGCCGCCATTTCATTTACGTCCTCCACCTCTTCGTACAGGGCGCAGTACTCCTTGGCGAACTCGGCCAGTTCGCTCAGGTCCGCGTGCTCCTGCATGAGCTTTCTGAAGGTGTCGGTGTCGTTTATGACTTCGGGAAGGGTGATCCTTATGGACAGTTCCTCGAACCGCCCCTCCACGCTTTTCATCTGGGAATATATCTTTTCAATATCCTTTGCCATAACTATGTCCTCACATATACCACGCGCGGGATGCCGTTTAAGTCGTTCACGCTGCCCGTTTCGGAGCCCGGAAAGCGCGCCGCAAGCAGTTTTTCCGCTTCCTTAGCCTGTCCCAGCCCCACCTCGAAGGCGGCTGAACCGCCCGGGGCGAGATGCTCCGGCATTCCGCCGATAAATCTCCTGTAAAACTCAAGCCCGTCTTCCCCGCCGTACAGCGCCAGCGAGGGCTCAAAGTGGACTTCCCTTTGCAGTTCGTCCACGTCTTCTGCGCTCAGATATGGCGGATTGCACGCTATCAGGTCGAACTTAAAGCCCTTTATGCCTTCGAACCCGTCCGCGCAGATAGTGTTTACCTCGGTGCCCAGCTTTTGGGCGTTTTCCCGCGCAAGCTGCACGGCGTCCGGGCTTATGTCGCTTAACGTCACTTCCGCGCCCGGGCACAAAAGCTTAAGGCTTATGCCTATGCAGCCGCTGCCGCAGCACAGGTCCAGCACCCGGGGGCGTTCGCGGGTCTTAAGCTCGTTTAACGCCCACTCGCACAGGGTCTCCGTGTCCTGCCGGGGGATCAGCGCCCTCGCGTCAACAGCGAAGGGGCGGCCCATGAACCAGGCTTCCCCCTCTATGTACTGTTCCGGCTCCCCCTCAAGGCGGCGGGAAAGCATGCTGTCGAGCCGCCCGGTCTGATCTTCCGTCAGGGGTCTTTCGGCCAGAAACCGCAGCACGCCCGGCTGCACGCCCAGCACGCTGCACAAAAACAGACCGGAGTCTGTTTTATAGTCCTCGATGCCCGCCTCCCGCAGTGTCTGAGCTGCCCTGGCGAGCCACTGCCCCGCAGTCACCCTCCCGCGTTCTCCGTGTCGGCGTCCCCGGCGGTCTCTTCGGAGGTCTCTTCGGAAGTCTCTTCGGAGGATCCGTCGGCTGTTTCTTCCATATAGTATTCTTCCGGCAGCGGCTTTTCCATGCCCAGCGCCGCCTTCAGCGACACCAGCGCCACTTCCAGCATGCTGTCGTCGGGCTCCTGGGTGGTGAGATGCTGGGTCATGAGCCCCGGCCACTTGAGTATCTTTACTATCGCGGTGTCCCTGGCTCTGCCCAGCGCCTTGAGTATCTCGTAGGAAATGCCCGCCACGGGCAGCACCATGAGCAGTTTGACCAGGAAGCCCAGCAGGAAATTGTCAGTTATGCTCTTTGGCAGCACCACGTTCAGTATCACCGCCACTATCAGGCTGATTATCATCACTATCACCAGGAAGCTGGTGCCGCACCTGGGATGGAAGCGGGTGTATTTCCGGGCGTTCTCCACGGTCAGTTCGTCGCCGTGCTCGTAGCAGAAAATGCTTTTGTGCTCCGCGCCGTGATACATGAACACCCGCTTTATCTCCTTTAAGCGGCTGGTCAGGTACACGTAGGCGATGAACAGCGCGATCCTTATGAGCCCGTAGACTATGGTGAGCCACGGGTCGCCCATGAACTTTTTGAGCAGCCACATGCACACGTAGGGTATGCCCACGAACAGCGCCAGCGCCATGACTACCGCCAGCGCCACCGCCACGCCCATCACGACCTTTTCGGGGTCGGTGTGGAATAGTTTGGCCAGCCTTTTCTCAAAACGGGTGGGTTCCTCGGTGTCAAAGCCCGCCATGTCCGCGCTGTCGGTCAGGGTCTTTACGCCGTCGTACAGCGTCACGCCGAAGTTGACCACGCCCCTGATCACGGGCAGCTTGACCCACTTGTGCTTTTTGCCTATCTCCCGGTTGGGGCGGGTGACCAGCGCCATTTTGCCGTCAGGCTTGCGCACGGTCACCGCCTGGCAGGCGGGGCCCTTCATCATGACGCCCTCCATCACCGCCTGTCCTCCCACGGAGGCGCAGGCGGCGGGGTAGTCGTTTTTCCACCATCTCAGAAAGCTTTCCCTGAAACTCATGTTTTTTCTCCGTTTATATACTGCTATATATACTGCGGTAAACCGCTCTCATTGCAAAAAACAAGCGGATCCGAGGCGTCTAAGCCCGATCCGCTTATCGTTTTCGACGCGCCCAGCCGAATTATCAGATACCGTAGCGCTTCTTGAACTTGTCCACACGTCCGCCGGTGTCGACGACCTTCTGCTTGCCGGTGTAGAAAGGATGGCACTTTGAGCAGATATCAACGCGCAATTCTTTCTTGGTAGAACCGGTTTCAAAGGTCTCACCGCATACGCAGCGCACTATGGCTTTGCCATAAGCGGGATGGATGTTCTCCTTCATCTTTCTTCCCCTCTCTTGCACAGACTCGCAGTCCGTACAAACCGGAGTGTCGCCCGCATGAGCCTGCGGCATCCGGTGTCGTCATGCTGAGGGATATTATAACACCCCTGCGTTCCAAAAAGCAAGTCCCAAATGTTATTTTGTGGTAAGATTTAAGCCGCTTTCCGCCGTGCGTGCCTTATCCGGCTGAACCGGACGCCCGGCGCGCGGGGTTTCAGGCGGTCAAAGCAACAGCATTTTCGCGCCGGTCCGCCGCTTTTCCTTGCGTTTCCCGGACCGAGATGGTACAATATCCTACGGAGGTGTACATATGAGCGAACTGTTTGAGATCGTAATGCTGCTGTGTTTCGGAGCCAGCTGGCCCGTCAACCTGTCCAAAGCCCTTAAAAGCCGCACCGCCAGGGGGCAGAGCCTGCTGTTCCTGGCGCTGATAGACGTGGGCTACGTGGCGGGCATCGCCGCCAAGCTGCTGTCCAAAAGCTACATGGCCGAGTTTTCGCAGAAATGGTACGTGCTTTGTTTCTACGTGCTCAACCTGGTAATGGTCAGCCTGAACATGATCGTGTATTTCCGCAACCGCCGTCTGGACGCCGCAAACGGCAGATAAAGTTTAGAACCATCCGCGGCGCGTCCGCGCAAAATAATCCGTCAAGGAGGATGATCCATGACTTTCGACAAGTACGTCCAGCGCTTTCTGGGCAAGATCGAGCAGACGCTGGAGCTCTACGGCCGCCACATTTTCACGCCTTTGCTGAAGGCCGAAAACGTGCTGGCGCTGGAAACGGAGGAGCACCTGTGCCGTCCCCCCGCCCCCGGCGAGATGCGCCCGATAAAGGACGGGGAAAGCTGGGGCAGGGAGTATTCCAACCTCTGGCTGTGCACCCGGGTGCGCGTGCCCGAAGCGGCCGCGGGCCGCACGCTGTGCGCGGTGCCTGACGCCGACGCCGTGGAGATACTGTGCTTTAAAAACGGCAGTCCCCGGGGCATTATAAACAGCAAGCACCGCTTTATCGGCGGCAACCACTCCGTGATGTTCGTGGACTACAACGCCCGCGCCGGGGAAGAGATCGACCTGGCCTTCGAGTGCTACGCGGGCCACACCGTGCTGGGCACCCAGCCCCGGGAAGGCATCGACCTGGACGAGGAGCACGTGGATCAGGCGAAGTTCTCCCACGTCTATAACGGCCTTAAGCTCTACGTTATGAACGAGGCCGTTAAGGACGCCGTGTTCGACCTGTCCTGCGCGCTGCAGATGGCGAAACTGAGCGAAGACAATTACGCCTCCCAGCACGCCTACGAGTGCCTTAAGGACGCCTTCCCCCACGTGATACAGGAGTTCGTGGGCGCGGGCGGGGACGAGATCACCGAGTCCTGCCTGAAGATCTCCGAGGCGTTAAAGCCCCTGTTCAACTCCTCAAAGGGCGACTTGAGCCGCGGCGAGATCTACGCCATAGGCCACTCCCACATGGACACCGCCTGGCTGTGGCCCGTGAGCGAGACCGTAAGAAAGTGCGCACGCACCTATTCCCAGGCGCTGAACCTGATGGAAAAATACCCGGATTACAGGTTCATACAATCCTCCGCGCTGCACCTTGACTGGATGCGCCGCTACTATCCCGACATATTCGAAGGCATCAAACAGCGCTGCAAAGAGGGCCGCTACGAGCCCAACGGCGGCGTGTGGGTGGAGTGCGACTGCTCCATAACCGGCGGCGAAGCCATGGCCAGGCAGTTCATCTACGGCCAGAACTTCACCCGCAAATACCTGGGCTACACTTCCGACTCCTTCTGGCTGCCGGACACCTTCGGCTACAACGCCGCCATTCCCCAGATAATGCTGGAAAGCGGCGTGAAGTACTTTTTCACCACCAAAATGAGCTGGAACGACCTGAACACCTTCCCCGCGGGCAGCTTCGTGTGGAAGGGGCTGGACGGCAGCAAGGTCATCTGCCACTTGAACGCCACCCACTCCATCCCCGACCCCAGGACCGTGACCGAGAACTACGCCAAGGTGCTCGACCGGCGCACCGAAAATTCCCGCTTCGCCGCCTACGGTTTCGGCGACGGCGGCGGCGGACCCACTTTCGGCATGCTGGAGTATCTGGAAAGGGTCAAGGGCATGGAAGGCCTGCCCAAGGTGGTCTCCTCCACCGCCAGCGAGTACATGCACACGCTGGAAGCCAGAAAAGACCGCCTGCCCACCTACGACGGCGAGATGTACCTGGAGCTCCACCGGGGCACGCTGACCAAGATGAGCGAAGTCAAGCGCAACAACCGCCTGGCGGAGATCGCGCTGCACGACCTGGAGCTCATGTACACGCTGTGCGGCAAGGCCAGGGACGAAAAACTGGAAGAGTACTGGAAGACCCTGCTCAAGAACCAGTTCCACGACATACTGCCCGGCACCTGCATACCCAAGGTGTACGAGACCGAGATCCCCGAAATGAACGCGCTGATCGCCGCCGTAAAGGCGGACACCGCCCGCCTGGCAAAGAGCTTTTCCGACGGGGCGGAAGGCGCCGTGTCCCTTATCAACACCCTGCCCTACGGGCGCGAAGGCGTGTATGACGTATGCGGCGAACACAGCTTCAAAAACGCCGAGAGCCAGACCTACACCGACCTTGCGGGGCAGAAGAAGACCGCCGTAAAGGCTAAGCTGCCCGCCAACGCCGCCTTCACGCTGGAAGAGGGCGAAAGCGAAAGCGCCAGGTGCGCGTTCAAGGTAGACGGCAACGAGATCGAGACGCCCTTCTACCGCGTAAAACTGACCGAAAACGGCTTTATAGACAGCCTGTACGACGTCAAAAACGGGCGCGAGATCCGCTCCAAAGAAGGCCTGCCCCTTGGCACGGTCATAGCGGGCGAGGAAATGCCCGCCGCCTGGGACAACTGGGATATCGACGACGACGGCTTCGACAAGCTGCGTCCCCTGGGCATGCCCGAAAGCTTCGAAGTCGTGTCCTGCGGGCAGGTGGAGCTGCGCCTGAGGGCGGTCTATCCCCTGATGCGCGGATCGAAGATCGCCGTGGACACGGTGTTCTACGCTTCCTCCCGCCGCATCGATTACGAAGTCAAACTGGACTGGCAGGACAGGCACGGGCTGGTCAAGGCGTGCTTCGACACCGACATCCGCAGCGCCTACGTGAAAAACGAGATCCAGTTCGGCCACATCGAGCGCCCCACCACCCGCAACAACTCCGTGGAAGCCGCCAAGTTCGAGGTGTGCAACATGAAGTGGAGCGACCTAAGCGAGGCGGATTACGGCGTCGCGGTGCTCAACGACTGCAAGTACGGCATCTCCTGCCTGGGCGGCAACCTGCGCCTGAGCCTGTTAAAGGGCGGCGCGCGCCCCGATCCGGTGACCGACAGGGGCGTGCACTTCATGCGCTACAGCCTGCTGCCCCACGAAGGCGCGGGAGACTTTGAAAACGTCATCCTCCCCGCCTACGACTTCAACTACCTGCCCGTGGAGATCGGCGGCAGGGCGGCGCTGCCCGGGCTGTTCGCAATAGAGGGCGAGGGCGTGATCGCCGAAGCAGTGAAGCCCGCCGAAAACGGCACTTCCGCCTTCGCGCTGCGCCTGTACGAGAGCCGCCGCAGCCACGCGAAAGTCCGCGTGTGCATAGCCGGCGCCAAGAAAGTGAGCCTGACCAACTTCCTGGAGGAGGAAAAGCAGGTGCTTTCGCCGGATGAGGACGGCAGGTACGCGCTCTGCTTCCGCCCCTTCGAGATCAAGACCCTGCTTGTCGAAAGATAGGCTTACACTAAACGCGCAGGCGGCATGGATCACCATGCCGCCTGCTTTTGTATGCACGTCGTTTGCCGTTTCCCAGTCATTGCGGGCGTCACGAAGCGCCGCTCGGTGATCCGTTTCCTGCGGGTATCGGGACGGATCGCCGCGCGCTGTGCGCTCGCGATGACGCGGTATAATGTCTTTCTACACTTCCAGCGAATCCAGTTCCTTCGCCGCTGCTTTATCGGGGCAGAACCCCCTGGCCAGTTCCGGGCTGCCGCCGCCCTTGCCGCCGCACTTCTGCGCGAACGTCTTAAGCAGCTTTCCCGCGTCGGGTCCGCCCTTGGGGGAGGCGAACATAAGGTTCAGCCCGTTTTCGGTCTCGTCCATCAGAAACGCCGCTTTCCCCGCGCTGACCGCCGCGTCCGCCGCCGCTTTCAGCCCCTCAGGACCGACGTCACTGAATACGTACCTCACTTCGGCTCCGCCTTTGGCGATCTCGCCCTTTATCAGCGCCTCAGCCATGCGGCTTTTGGCGGCGTTTATCTCCCTGCGGGCGTCCTTCAGCCTGTCCACGGCATTTAGCGCCGCCTGCGCCAGGCCTTCCTGCGGGACGTTCAGTATCTCCCTGAGCTTAAGCATGTCCTCATACAGCTCGTGATACAGTTTTACCGCCCGTTCCCCGCACACGAACGTGAGGCGCAGCTTGCCCTTGTCAGGGCGGGCGTCCAGGAGCTTGAACAGCCCTATCTCCCCCGTGGCTTTCGGATGCGTGCCGCCGCAGGCGCAGAACTCCTCCTGCCCTATCTGCACCACGCGGATGTGCTCTGTGACCGAGGGCGCCTTCCGTAAGGGCAGTGTCTTTAGCTCCTCCTCGTCCGGGAACCAGCACCTTATGGGCGCGTCGGAGCGGATTATGCGGTTGACTTTGCTTTCGACGAACGCCTTTTCTTCCTGTGTCATGTGCGTGCGCCCGTCCGGCAGCACGCAGTCTATGGTGCTGTCCGCGGCGCCCAGGTGCAGCCCTGTGGTGTACGCGCCGTAAAAGCGGTACATCACCCCCGCCAGTATGTGCTCCCCCGCGTGCTGCTGCATATGGTCCAGGCGGCGGGGCACGTCTATCAGGCACTCCGCCAGCATTCCCTCTTCGACGCTGCCCTCGATGACGTGGGCCACGTCCCCGAATTCGTCCACGTACACGTCCGTCACCCTGCGGCCCTGTATGGTGCCCGTATCGAAGGGCTGCCCGCCGCTGGTGGGGTAAAACGCGCTCTTTTCCAGGTATACCCGGCTGGTCTTATCGTCTATGGGTTCGCACGAAGTCACCTCGGAAGCAAACTTCCACAGGTAGGCGTCGTCGTAATACAGTCTCTCGGTCATAAGCACCTTTATAAACGGCGGAGGTGTGACCTCCGCCTGAAATATTATTTAATGTTTGATGTCCACCTTGATGTTCAGCTCGTCCAGCTGCTTCTGGGTGACCTCGCTGGGCGCTCCCATCATCACGTCCTGGGCGTTCTTGTTCATCGGGAAGGGGATGACCTCCCTGATGGAGTCCTCGCCCGCCAGCAGCATGACCATCCTGTCCACGCCGGGAGCGATGCCCGCGTGTGGCGGCGCGCCGTAGCAGAAGGCGTTGTACATGGCCGGGAACTTGCTCTTCACGTCGTCCTCGCCCAGCCGCACCATCTCGAAGGCCTTGATCATGATCTCTGGATCGTGGTTCCTCACCGCGCCGCTGGACAGCTCCACGCCGTTGCACACCAGGTCGTACTGGTCCGCCAGTATGGTCAGAGGATCGATCTCGCCCTTCTCGGCCTTTTCCAGGGTCTCGAGCCCGCCGATGGGCATGCTGAAGGGGTTGTGACAGAACTCCAGTTCGCCGCTCTCCTCGCCGATCTCGTACATCGGGAAGTCGATTATCCAGCAGAACTCGTACTTTTCCTTGTCCATGTGACCTTCGCACGCGGCGCCGAAGAACTTGATCATCACGCCCGCGAGCTTCGTGGCCTGGGGACCCGCCGCGACCACCACCAGGGTGTCGGGAGCCAGGGATATGGACTTGGCGAGCTCTTCTTCCTTGCCCGCAAGGAACTTCGCGATGCCGCCCGCCAGCTTGCCTTCGGAGTCGGTCTTGAACCAGTAGCCCTTAACGCCCGCCTGCACTTCGCAGTCGGAGAGCAGCTTTTCTACCTGCTTGCGGGTCAGGGTGCACTTGCTGATGTCGATCGCCTTTACGGTCTGGCCCTTAAGCGCCTCCATCTCGCACTCGGCGAACAGGGGGCTTATGTCCTTGCAGGTCAGGTCGATCCTGAGGTCCGGCTTGTCGCTGCCGTAGGTGCTCAGCGCGTCGGTGTAACTGATGCGCCTGAAGGGCGCCGCGGAGGCGGTGGAATACTTGCCGTATTTGGCGAAAATGGGCGGCAGCACCTTTTCGATCACGCCGAACACGTCTTCCTTTCCCGCGAAGGACATTTCCATATCCAGCTGGTAGAACTCGCCGGGGCTGCGGTCGCCGCGGGCGTCCTCGTCGCGGAAGCAGGGCGCGATCTGGAAATACCTGTCAAAGCCGCTGGCCATGAGCAGCTGCTTGAACTGCTGGGGCGCCTGGGGCAGGGCGTAGAACTTGCCGGGGTGCTTTCTCGCGGGCACCAGATAGTCGCGGGCGCCTTCGGGGGAAGACGCGGTGAGGATGGGCGTGGTGATCTCGAGGAAGCCTTCGTTAAGCATCGCGCTCCTCAGCGCGCTCACCACGTTGCAGCGCAGCACTATGTTCTGCTTGACCTGGGGGTTCCTGAGGTCCAGATAGCGGTACTTGAGCCTCTGGATCTCGTCCGCCTCGCGGGAACGGTTGATCTCGAAGGGCAGCTGGTTGTAGCGGCAGCGGCCCAGCACCTCGATCTTGTCGGGCACCACCTCGATCTCGCCCGTGGGGATCTTGGGGTTCTTGTTGGAGCGTTCCCGCACCGTGCCCTCTATGGCGATGGTGCTTTCCTTGTTGAGCTCAAGCACCTGCTTAAGCAGCTCTTCGTCCTCAACCACCAGCTGGGTAGTGCCGAAAAAGTCCCTGAGTATCACGAAGGCGAGGCTCTGCCCCACTTCGCGGACGTTTTCCATCCAGCCCACCAGTCTCACGCGCTTGCCCGCGTAGGCCAGGCGCAGCTCGTTCAGGTTGTGCGTGCGCATCTGTGTCATTTTATTCTGATTCCTTTCGGTATTTATTTGACCTTTTTCTCAAGCTTCACGAAGCACCAGGGCCACGCGAACAGCGCCGCGAAGCAGGTGACGAAGTACCTGGCGATACCGCCCGCCTGCTCTCCCAGCAGGCTGTTAAGCGGCGATTTCGTCAGTCTCAGCAGCGCCAGCACGATCACCAGGCCGACCGCGGCCCTGATCACGCCGTAAAGCAGCTTTTTGGGCTTTTCGAACTTGACCAGCCGCCTTTCCATAAGCCAGCCCGCCGCCATGCCGCCTATCGCGCCGATCATCTTGAATATGTCCAGCGTGTTGGCGTTTATCGTCTCGGGGGTGTCGCCTTCGGGGAAGGACCTGAACAGCGCGATCAAAAGCGTCGCCGCGCCGGTTACCGCCACGCACACGATCACCCACACGTCCTTTTCGGGATGCGCTTCCAGCCACGCGGCCAGGCGGTCCATGGCGAAGATCAGCACCACGGAGATGACGAGGCTCACCAGCACGTCCTGGGGCGTATGCACGCCCAGGTACACGCGGCTAATGCCCACCAGCGCCACCAGCACCCACGCCAGCAGCTTCCAGTACCATTTCGCGCCCTTTTCGTGGGCGAGCCCGCCGTAAGCGGCGGCGGCGTTGGCGGTGTGCCCGCTGGGGAAGGAATAGCCCGCGGCGTCGTCAAGCGCGCTCTCCACGGGCTTGTACTCGCCTTTGTACCTGACCCAGGGGCGGCGCACCGTGAAGACTATCTTGAGCAGCTGGTTTATCAGCAGCCCGCTCATCATGGTCAGGAGCATGCGGTTGCCGAAGCGCCGGGAAAGGCACCAGTAGGCAATGCAGATCAGGCCCACCGCGGCCATCTCGCTGCCCAGGTACGTGACGACCGACATCGCCTTGTCCAGGAACGGGGAGCGTATGCCCTCGAACCATTTAAGTACCGTCAGATCCATAATTTCGTCCTTTCAAAACTCGTTATCGAATGATCCGAGGCCGCCATGAGCGCGTCCCACTCGTCCCGGTTCACGGGGTCGTACACGCACACCGCCCTGAAGCCCGCTTTTTTCGCGCCGCTTATGCCGGAAAGTATGTCCTCGAACACCGCGCAGTCGTTGGGACAAAGCCCCAGCCGCTCCGCGGCCAGGCGGTACACCCTGCCGGTGGATTTGCTTTCCCCCGTCTCGTCCGTGGTGGCGACGGCGGAAAACAGCTCCCACACTCCGTTGCGCTTAAGGCAGGGCACGAACAGCTCCTCCCGCGAAGTGGTGGCGACGGCGAGTTTCACGCCCCTGTTCGCAAGGCTTCGCAGGTATTCCCCCGCCCCGGGCTTGAGCGGCACCGACAGGGCGTATTCGCCGATAACGTCTTCGTGCCACTCCATGGCGATCTCTTCCGGCGGCTCCTTAAGCCCCAGCAGGTCTTTGGTGTAGCGGGCGGTGTCTATAAAGCTCATGCCCTTTATCACCGCCTGGTAATCCGAAGGCATTTTGAGCCCGCGCCTCTCGAAAAAGCGCCGGTCCACCTCGCCCCACACGCCCAGCGAATCCAGCAGCGTGCCGTCCAGGTCGAATATCGCGCCTCTGATCAAGCTTTCTTCCATAACCTTTTTATAATACCACAGCCGCGTGCAAAAAGCAACCGTCCCGCCCGCCCCGCGGGGGCAAAAGTCGGCGTCTGCAGGCGTAAAAACTTGTAAAAACTCAAATAAAGATGCCGGAGCGCCCCGCGCCCCGGCACCGTAAGGCGGTATCCGTCAGAGGATCACAGCCTCTCCTTCTTTTCCACGTCCAAGAAGTACTTGTAGGTGTCCACGGTGAGTTCGCCGCAGGCGGGCTCGTCGCAGGCGATGATGGCTGCGGGATGCATCTGCAGCGCGGAGCAGGTCCACTTCTGGCTCACGCCGCCCTCTACGCTGGCAGCCAGCGCGCGGGCCTTGTTGTGGCCGTTTATGAGGATCAGCACTTCTTTGGAGTCGGTGACCGTCTTGATGCCCACGCTCAGCGCCTTGGAGGGCACCTTGGAGGGATCGTTGTCGAAGAAGCGGGAGTTGACGATCATTGTGTCGGTGGTCAGGGCGCGCACGCCGGTCACGGAGGACAGGGAGGTGAAGGGCTCGTTGAACGCCAGGTGGCCGTCCACGCCGATGCCGCCCATGAACAGGTCGATGCCGCCGTAGGAGGCGATCTTCTTTTCGTAATCCGCGCACTCCTTCTCGGGGTCGGGATTCATGCCGTTAAGGATGTTCACGTTTTCCCTGGGGATGTCGATGTGGTCGAAGAAATTGCTCCACATGAAGTGCCAGTAGCTCTGCTCGTGTTCACGGGGCAGGCCCAGGTATTCGTCCATGTTGAAGGTGACCACGTTTTTGAAGGACACCTTGCCCTCTTTGTTCATTTTGGCCAGGCGGCTGTACACGCCCAGGGGGGACGAGCCGGTGGGCAGGCCCAGCACGAAGGGACGGTTTTCCTTATGGGCGTTGATCCTGCCCGCGATGTACGCGGCCGCCCACTCACACATTTTGTCGTAGTTCTCCTGAATGACAACCCGCATAATAAATCTCTCCTTATCTACAGGGCGCTTCCCGCGCCCGTATTGGCCGTCAGATGGTACATGAGTATGCCCGCAGCAACCGCCGCGTTCAGGCTCTCCGCCTTGCCCCGCATGGGGATCTTCAGCTTTATATCGCTTACGGCCTGCACTTCGGGGGACACGCCGTGCGCCTCGGAGCCTATCACCAGCACGAACTTTTCCGGCGCGGGCCCGGGGACGGAATACATGTCCTGCCCGTCCAGGGCGGAAGTGATCACCTTGTAGCCTTCGCTTTTTAGCGAGACCAGCCGTTCGGTCAGCGCGCACTCTTCGGTCTTCACCCTGAAGGCGCTGCCCATGGTGGAGCGCATCACCTTGGGGGAAAACACGTCCGGGCAGCCTTCGCCCAGCAGCAGCCCGTCCAGCCCCGCCGCGTCCAGCGTGCGGATGATGGTGCCCACGTTGCCCGGGTCCTGCACCCCGTCCAGCGCGACGAGTTTTTTGGCCTCGCCCGGCAGGCGCCCGCTTTCGGGCAGGCGGAACGCCGCGGCCTGTCCCTGGGGCGTCTTAGTGTCGCACACGGCTTCTATCACGCTTCGGGGCACGCAAAACGCCTGGGCGCCCCGCTTTTCCAGCTCCATGGCAAGGGGACACTCCTGCTGGAAGATGCCCGCCTCGGGGATAAGCCCGCTTGACAGCGCCTCGCGGATCATCACTTCCCCTTCCGCTATGAACGCGCCCTCCTGCCGGCGGCCCCGGGCCGAAAGCAGGCTCTTCATGCGCTTTATCAGCGGATTGTGCAGGGAGGTGATCGCAAGCATCCGTCAGGCTCTTTTCCTTTAAAAATCGGCAATATGATACATCAACGCGCCCGAAAAGTCAACCCGCGCCCGCTTGGGCGGAGGGCGTCACTTTTTGTCCAGCCCCCGTGACACGGCGAAGCTGTCCGCCATCCATTTTACGTCCTTCGCCTTGAAACTGCTGCGGTTCATTATGCTGTTGAACGCGCTTTCCGGGGCGAAGCCGCCCTGTATGGGGCCGGGGCGCAGGTCGTTTATGTCCTTTCTGGAGCCCATGTAGGAGGGGATTATGTCTATCCCCGCGTCCTCGACCTTGCCGGACGGGTACACGGTGAACGCCTGGCGGAAGATGGTGCAGCGGCTGTCCTTGGGGCTGTAGTTGCCGCCGAAGCAGAAATTGCCCAGGCTGCCGATCAGGTACTTGTCCTTGTATTTGTATATGCCCGAATACACGTGGGAGTGGTTGCCCACCACTATGTCCGCGCCCAGGTCTATGCACAGCTTGCCCGCCTGCATCACCCGGTCGCCTATGGCGTGGGTGTTCTCGACGCCCCCGTGGTAGGACACGATGAGTATGTCGCAGTTTGCGCGGGCTTCGGTGACCACCCGCTTTATGTCCGCGTCGGTGCTCTTCCACTGGTCGAAGCCGACGAACGCCACCTTCACGCCGTTTTTCTCGGCGTAATACACCTTTTCGTAGCCGCAGCTGCCTATGCCCTCCGCGTCAAGGGCGCTCACGGTGTCGTCGAAGCCCTGCTGCCCGAAATTGAAGATGTGGTTGTTGGCGAGGTTCGCAACTTCCACGCCGCCGGCGGTGAGTATCTTGGCGTAATCCGGGCGCCCGCGGAAGTAGTACTGGGACTTTTCGCCCTTGGTGTCGCTCTGCGTGAGCGGCCCTTCAAGGTTGACCACGGTAAAGTCGTCCCGGGAAAACAGTTCCGCCACGGAACCGAAAAAGTAGCCGTAGCCCTTTTCGCCGCACACCTTCGCGAAGTACTTTTCGGAGGAGCCTCCCGCTTCCCCGCCCAGGGTGCAGTCGCCCACAAAGCTGAACACGAGGGTCACGCCCTCCTCCGCAAAAGCGAAGGCAAGGCACATAAGCAGCGCGAAAATCATCGCAAGCGTCTTTTTCATATCCGCACCCCGTTTATTTATCCGCGTTGGGCAGGTACGCGCCCATGCGCAGAAGCTTCTGCTGTATCTGTTTTACGTCGGCGAGCCTTACGTCCTCCGCCCCCTGCTCCAGCGCCTGCGCCGCCGCGGCGCCCGCCGCCTGTCCGGTGATGAAGCAGCCCGGCATGACCCGTACGCTTGAAAGCATGTACCTGTCGGTGCCTATGCAGCGGCCCGCGCACAGCAGGTTGGAAAAGCCCTTCACTATCAGGCTGCGCAGGGGGATGCCGTAGCTTTCCCCGTCCTTGTAGCGCAGGGAAGTGTATTCGCCTATGAACTTCTCGTAGCCCGCAGCATCGTTAGTGGAGGAATGGATGTCCACTCCGTAATTGAAGCGCCCTATCTCGTCCTCGAACACCGCTTGCCGCTTAAAGTCCTCTACGTTCAGCCGGTAGTCGCACGCCACGCGCCGGCTCTCCCGTATGCCCAGCATCGGGGCGGTAAAGATTATCTCCGCGTTCTCGCAGCCGGGCATGTACTCCCTGAAATAGCGGCGGTACTCGAGTAACTGCTTCCGGGCTTTGATTATGCCGTCCGTCAGCGACTCGCTGGACCTGGGATCCACGCCGTACACGTGCCCCGCGTTTGAGCCGCCCACGCCGTCGGGCACGCCCGGATGGTTGGCGAGTATGGGCCAGATGCCCGGCAGGTGCCGGTCGCGGTTGGTGAACACCCCGTCGTTAAACGCCCTGTCCATGTACTTGTTGGCGGGATACTCGAACTTTTCGAACTCGAAGCCCGACCACAGGGCGCACAGCGTGGCGGCCATGGACAGCCCGTTCTCGTCGCCGTACTCGGTCCGGGCGCCCGCCCTTTCGCTCAGCAGGCCGTCGCCCGTGGCGTCTATGAACAGCTTCGCCTTTACGGCGTACATGCCTTCCCGGGAGGACAAGACCGCGTGCGTCACACGTCCGTCCTGCGTTATGACGTCCGTGACTTCCGCGCCGAACGCAACGGCGCAGCCGCTTTTTTCGGCCATGTCGTCGTAGATGAGCTTTAATGCCTCCACGGGGATGCCGTCGGGGCAGTAGGTCCTGAAGCGCTCGGGCGCTTCTTCTGCTACCCGGTCGTATATCTCCCTGCCTATGCCGCCCGCGTAAAAGGTGAGTTTGTCGCCGAAGGGCATGAACGCGGGCACCAGCATGTTTACCGCCGCGCCGCCCAGGGCAAACCCGCTCTCCGCCAGGAACACGCTGTGCCCCAGCCGCGCCGCCGCGACCGCCGCGCTCATTCCCGCGGGGCCGCCCCCCGCCACGAACACGTCCGCTTCGCGCTTTACGGGTATACGCTTCGAATAGCCGATGTCCATATCCGATCCTCCGCAAGATATCTGTTCCCGCGCCGGGGGCCAAAGTCAGGTCGCGGCTTTCGTCCTGCCGTATTCGCCCCTGAGCCCCTTGGGCAGGTGGTTTTTGAGCATGCCGTCCGCCTGCTTGCCCCAGCCGAGGGGCAGGCCTTCGTAGGTGACCAGCGTCCAGCCGTTTTGCGCCTCACGCGGCACGGCTTCGCCCTTCATGTACCTGACCGCGTCCTCAAAACCCAGTTCCGCGTTAAACAGCGCCTCTTCGGGCCTAAGGCACACGGCCAGCTGGTGGGCGGGCTCGAGCCTTCCGCCCAAAATGCGCGCCAGCTGCACGCCCCTGCGCACGCACCTTATGCCGCTTATGTCCGGGCAGAGGGGATGCACGTACTCAATGTATTCGCCGTTTCTGACGAGCGCGCCCTCGGGCAGCGCTTTCGCGCAGAGGCTTTTAAGCTCCTTTTCCCACCTTGTCGCCTCCCTGTCGGGGCGCAGGGCGGGCGCGGGCTTCCTTTCGGCGTCCCCCTGTTTCCTTAAGCGGCACACGAAGTGCCCCTCGCCTTTCAGCCTGTGGGGCCACAGCCTTAAACACCCGTTAACGCTTGTTCCGACGCCGTCAAGCGCGAACTCCTCGGGGGCGAACTCCGGATGCGCGTCCAGGAACGCGCGTATCACGCCCTCGTTTTCGCCCTCGTTGAAGGTGCAGGTGGAGTAGGCGAGCACGCCTCCTGGCCTGACCAAGGGGGCGGCGGCGTCCAGGATCAGTTTCTGCCTTGAAGCGCAGGCGCGGGTGTGCTCTACAGACCACTCCCTCACCGCATCCGGGTCCTTCCTGAACATGCCTTCGCCGGAGCAGGGCGCGTCCGCCAGCACCCGGTCGAACGCGCCTTCAAGGCGGCCCAGCACCTCCGGGGAAGCGTTGGTCACGGCGCAGTTCTTTACCCCGAACCTTTCCAGCGCGGAGGACAGCAGTTTCGCCCTGCCGGGCACTATCTCGTTGGCCAGAAGGAAACCTTCGCCCATAAGCCGCCCCGCGATCTGGGTGCTCTTGCCCCCGGGGGCGGCGCACAGGTCCAGTATCACCTCGCCGGGCTTCGGATCCAGCGCGTTCACCGCCGCCATGGCGGAGGCGTCCTGCATGTAATACGCGCCCGCCGCCTGCAAAAGGCTGAGTCCCGGACGTGTGCCTTCTTTTATATAATATCCCATCCGCTCCCAGGGCACCTTTTCGCCCGTGAACGCTTCCGCCTCCGGGCAGGGCTTGAGCGGGTTGAGCCTGAGCGCCGGGCAGGGTTCACGAAGCAGAGCCGCGAAAAACGCGTCCGCTTCCTCCCCCAGAAGGGGCTTTACGCTGCCCAAAAACGCCCGGGGGATCTGTGTCAGCAACATATTCGCCACGCCCCGTCAAAAATGCTTACAGTGCCGATTTTACCCTTCCTTTCGCCCTCCTGTCAAGTCCCGAACATAATTAACATAAATTATCCGAATAAACCTTGTTCTTTTTTAAAAAATGTTCTACAATATCATCAGACGGATGAACGCATCCGAATTATTTCAGGAGGAATTTCTCAATGAAGAAGCTCTTCGCTATCGTGCTGGCGCTGGTCTTCGTGCTGAGCGCTGTCGCTTTCGCCGAAGGCGAGAAGACCACCGTTACCATCTGGCACACCTTCACTAAGGATCAGGAAGCCTATCTGATGAAGGCTGCCGAGGATTTCAACGCCCTCCAGGACAAGTACTTCGTGGAAGTGCTGCCCCAGGCCTATTCCGGATTCACCGACACCGTCAAGAACGCCGTGCGTTCCGGTGACGGCCCCGACATCATCTTCAACTACGCTTCCGAAGCCGCCGAGTACGTGGACGACGGTCTGGTAGCCGACCTGTCCCAGTACATCTACGCCGACGAGGAGTTCGCCGCCGAGTTCGACGCTTCTCTGCCCGAAGGCGTTATGATGGGTGAGGTGCAGGGCTTCTCCGACGGCACCATCCACTATCTGCCCGCCTACACCACCGGCCCCATCCTCTACTACAACAAGACCCTGTACGACGAGCTGAACCTCACCGTTCCCACCACCTGGGAAGAGATGGAAGCCAACTGCAAGGTCATCAAGGAGCAGAAGGGCATCGCGGGTCTCGGTTTCGACTCCCTCACCGACTGCATCCAGGCCTTCATCATGGAAGACCCCGATTCCACCTACATCAACGTCGAATCCAAGACCGTGGGCTTTGACACCGAGTCCATGAAAGCCAAGATCCAGTGGCTGGTAGACTGCACCAACAACGGCTACTTCCAGCTGCAGGCCAGCGGCAACTACTTCTCCGAGGACTTCAACGGCGGCACCGTGGCCTCCTACATCGGCTCCTGCGCCGGCTATCCCTACATCACTCCCAACGGCTTCGAGTTTGAGATGGCTCCCATGCCCGCCCAGACCTGGTTCCCCAGCTGGAACCGCGGCCCCATCGTGTTCTACTATCAGAACGACGCCAGAGCCGAGGGCGCTTATGAGTTCGTCAAGTACTTCACTTCCGCCGAGGTCAACCTGGGCTGGGTCAAGGCCGTGAACGCCCTGGCTCCCTATGCCTGGACCAAGGCTCTGCCCGAGTATCAGGAGTACGTGTCTCAGGACACTCCCGCCATCCACGCTCTGAACGCGGTCGGCGCGCATCTTGACATCGCGGGTTCTCTGCCCGCCGTGACCGGCGCTTCCACCGTGCGCAACGAAATCGTTGCCGCCGTCAAGAACGCCGCTTTCAACGGCATGACCGTCGAAGAAGCCTGGAAGGCCTGCGTTGAAAACTGCAACGCCGCTCTTCAGGGCGCCAAATAAAAAACCGTTTTGACTATGGCGGGGGGACTCCCCCCGCCATAGACTGTTATATGGCAGCGGGCGCTGCGGGCAGGCGTGATCGCGCTTGCCCGCAGCGCACACAGCAATAATATCCCGGAGGAGATTTATATGAAAGTCAGATTTGAGGACCTGACCAAAACGTTCGGCACACTCAACGCGGTAGACCACTTCAACGTCACCCTGGAGGACGGCGAATTGATTTCGCTTCTGGGCCCTTCCGGCTGCGGCAAGAGCACCATCCTCAACATGCTGGCGGGCATACTGCCCGTAAGCGGCGGAAAGATTTGGTTTGACGACGACGACGTGACCAATCTTCCTCCGGAAGAGCGGGGCATCGGCCTGGTGTTCCAGAACTACGCCCTGTATCCCCACATGAGCGTGCTCAAGAACATCTGCTTCCCGCTGGAGATCCAGAAAGTGCCCAAGGAAGAGCGCGTCGCCAGAGCCGTAGAGATGGCCAGGCTCGTGCACGTGGACACCATGCTGGACAGGAAGCCCAAGCAGCTTTCCGGCGGCCAGCAGCAGAGGGTCGCAATCGCCCGCGCTCTGGTCAAGAACCCCCGCCTGCTGCTGCTCGACGAGCCGCTAAGCAACCTTGACGCCCGCCTGCGCCTCGAGATGCGCGAAGAGATCCGCCGCATCCAGCAGGAGACCAAGGTCACCACCATCTTCGTCACCCACGACCAGGAGGAGGCCATGTCCATCTCCGACCACATCGTGCTGATGAAGCTGGGCGTAAAGCAACAGTACGACGCTCCCCAGCGCCTGTACGACGAGCCCGCCAACCAGTTCGTGGCCGACTTCCTGGGCAACCCGCCCATAAACAACATCCCGGGCACGTTCAAAGACGGCGTGTTCATCCCCGACGGCACCGACGACAGGATCGCCCTCAAGCGCTTTGCCGGCATCAAATTCGACGGAAAAGTCAACCTTGCCGTGCGCAGCGAAAGCTTCTTTATCGACGAAGCCAGCTCCGAGACCCTGCCCTGCACGGTAAAGAGCGTTTACAAGCTGGGCAAGGACGAAATGGCCATGTTCACCCTGGGCGGCACGTCCTTCCGCGCCTACATCCCCGCCGAAGTGGGTCTGGAGGAAGGCGGCAAGGTGAAGCTGAGCCTTAAGAAGAGGGGCGTGTTCCTGTTCGACCAAGCCACCGGGGAAAGGCTCAATCCCGCCGCTGATCAGGAGGTGCTGTAAATGGCTGCTCCCAGAAAGAAAAAGTTCCGCCGGGGCAGCGGACGCCTGCTGGCGCACATAGTGATCTTCGCGCTGCTGGGCGCGCTGCTTATCGCTCTGGGCTGCGTGGGCGCCGCGAAACTGGGCGAGTATAAGGACAACTACTACATCACGGCGCGCACCAACGTGTTCAAGGACAAGACCTCGGGCGTCGAGGGGCTGGTGAAGGAGATCATGCTCTCCCACACCAGGAACGCCTCCCTGATCAACAACCAGGTCATCTCCAACCGCCGCAAGGCCGTGAACGAGCTTATCGACAAGGAGGCGGCCGAGGGTTTAAGCGACGAAGACGTGCTTGCCCACGCGGTAGCCGGCTACGTCGAGCGCGCCAAGGAGCGCCTGACCGCTTCCGGCGACGAAGCCGCCGCGGCAGAGATCGAAAAGGCGGCAAACGAAGCGCTGCCCGGCCTCACGAAGGACCTGATCGAAAAGGCGGACCAGGCGTCCTCCAAAATCACCACCAAGACCGTCAAGGCCACCATGAGCGTGACCAACACCGACGGCTACATACTCATCTACTACGGGCGCGCGCTGCTTATAGGCGGCGGCATCTGCCTCGCCTTCGCGCTGCTGCTGCTGATGCTCTGGCTCACGAAGGACACCGACGGGCGCGCCAGGGTCGGTCTCGCCATCGAGCCTTTCGACTATCTGATGCCCTTCCTTATCGGCGTTGGCATATTTACCCTGTACCCCATGATCCGCGTGCTCATAATGAGCTTCCAGGAGGGGTACCACCTGACCGGCAACAACATGGGCACCGCCACGGGCTTCGGGCTTGCGAACTATAAGTTCATCTTAAGCGGCAGGGGCTCCGACCAGTTCCTAAGGTCCATCAGGAACACCGCCCTGTTCGTGCTGTTC
Source organism: Clostridia bacterium (assembly GCA_017518705.1). The sequence continues at coordinate 4,319 of JAFWUC010000049.1, read as the reverse complement.
ACAGTGCCCATCACCGCCGCGATAGCGATCGTGATCGCCCACCTGCTCAACCAGAAGAGCAAGCTGAACGTGCTGTTCCAGACCGCCTACTTCATGCCCATGGTCACCACGGCGACCGCCGTCGGCCTGGTGTGGCGGTGGATGTTCAACCAGAACAGCGGCCTCATCAACGCGTTCATCACCTTCTTTACCCGCCTGTTCGGCGCGCCGGAAAACATAAACTGGCTGCAGACGGGCGCCACCAACCACACGATCCCCATGGCTGTGCTGATCATATTCGGCATATGGAACAGCCTGCCCTTCACCATAATCCTGCTTCTGAGCGGCCTTCAGAACATCGACGAGCACCTGTACACCGTGGCAAAGGTTGACGGCAGCGGCCCCGCGCGCATCTTCTTCAAGATCACCGTGCCTCTGCTTTCCCCCACCATCGGCCTCGTGCTCATAATCAACTCCATCTCCGCCTTCAAGGTCTACACCGACGTGTTCGTGCTGTGGAACGGCAAGCCTGAAGACTACCAGATGGAGACCGTGGCCTGGTACATATACAACAACATAACCTCCAACTTTGACGGTATGCACTCGCTGGGTATCGCCGCCGCCGCGGCCATGGTGCTGTTCGTGATAATCTTCGCCTTCACCATGCTCCAGAAGTTTATCCAGCGCAAGTGGGTATACCAGTGAGAAAGGAGGCGACAGGGATGAAGAATTTAAGCGCAAAACAGATCACGCTCATATGCGTCATGCTCGTGTGCTTCGCCGCGATCATCATACTGTGGCCCTTCGGCATGCAGGCAGTCTCTGACGGTGCCGCCTTCCAGAAGGCCAGCAAAGTCCACGGCGAGGACATCACCCTCTTCGAGTCCATGAAGAGCCTGGACAGCGTGACGGACAAGGTCGCCGAGTGGAAGCTCATAGAGACCACCAGCGAGTACCAGAGCCTGATGCAGGTGGCAGAGCATCACAGCGCGGGCCAGTACGGCGCGTTCATGACCAGGCTGGCGCTGTGCTGCGCAGCGATAGTGCTGTTCGTGGCGTGCGTGGTGCTGCTCAAAAAGACCCGCTACCTGCTTTTGGTCATCGGCGCGCTGGTGATGGTGTTCCCGTTCTACTGGATGATCGCCTCGTCTTTCAAGACCGCTGCCGAGATGAGCCGCTTCCCCCCGTCCATGGGCCCCGACTCCTGGACGAACTTCGACAACTACGTCACCGCCTGGAACACCGCCCCCTTCGCCACGTACTTCTTCAACTCCATCTTCGTGTGCGTGTGCTCCGTGGGCGTGGTCATGTTCACCACCATCCTCGCGGCTTTCGCGTTCTCCCGCCTTAAGTTCCCGGGGCGCGACCTGCTGTTCACGCTGCTTCTGTCCATGATGATGGTGCCCTTCGAGCTGCTGGTCATCACCAACTATCAGACCATCACCCGCCTGGGCATGCGCGACACGCTGGCCAGCCTTATACTCCCCTTCACCAGCAGCATATTCTACACCTACATCCTGCGCAACTTCTTCATGAGCGTGCCGGACAGCCTGTACTATTCTTCCCAGGTCGACGGCTCCAGTAACTGGCAGTACCTGTGGAAGGTCATGGTGCCCATCGCCTCGCCTTCCCTGGTCACCATCCTGCTGCTCAACGCCATGGCCAGCTGGAACAGCTTCATGTGGCCCAAGCTGGTCATCGCCAGGGACGAAGTCAGGACCCTGCCCTGGGCGCTCATAACCTTCACCACCGAGGTCGGCATACATTACGAGCTGATCATGGCGGGCGCCACGATGGTCGTGCTGCCGATGCTGTTCCTCTTCCTGTTCGCCAGGAAGCAGATCGTGCGCGGCGTCGCCCGCGGCGGCATAAAGGGTTAAACCGCTTTTTCCGGCGGGGGAATGTTTTCCCCCGCTGTTTTATTTCCCCCGCTGTTTTATTGCCCCACTCCCGCGAACCACCGTCCCCCCTGCGTCTCCGTTCCCACCGTACCTCCGTCCCCCCTCCCGCGTCATTGCGAGCGGTCGCAGACCGCGCAATGACGCAAAAGGGCATGACGCATAAAGGACAGTCGTACCAACAAGTAACTTTGTTTGGCTTCAGCCAAACGACCAACGACCAATGACCAATGACCAATGACCGCTGACGGCGGCGAAGCCGCTCTAACAGCTAAAAGCTAACAGCTCACAGCTAAACTCCCGGAGGCACCATGAGACCCAACATCGTGTTCATCCTTTCCGACGACCAGGGGCCCTGGGCGATGCACTGCGCGGGCGCCCGTGAACTGGTCACCCCGAACCTGGACCTGCTCGCCCGGGAAGGCCTTCTGTACGAAAACTTCTACTGCGCGTCCCCCGTGTGCTCCCCCGCGAGAGCATCGCTGCTCACGGGGCTGATGCCCTGCCGCCACGGCGTGCTGGACTGGCTGCGGAGCGGCAACGTGGACGCCGAAAAGTTCGCGTCTCAGGGCAGAGAAAACCCCTACGGCGGCTACGCGGACGAGGGCGAGCCCATCGCCTACCTGCGCGGCGTGCGCGGCTACACGGACATGCTTTCCGATAACGGCTACGTCTGCGCGCTGTCGGGCAAGTGGCACCTGGGGGACAGCGTCACTCCCCAGATGGGCTTTGCCGACTGGTACGCCCTGGGCAAGGGCGGCTGCTGGTACTACCACCCGGACGTGGTCGAAAACGGCGACATAAAGGTCATGCACGGGCAGTACGTCACCGACCTGATCACCGAGCGTGCGTGCCGGGACATCGACGCGCTGGCGGGCGGCGGCCGGCCGTTCTACATAAGCGTGCACTACACCGCTCCCCACAGCCCCTGGGGCGCCGGGCAGCATCCCCAAAAGTGGATGGACTATTACGACAAATGCCCGTTTGACGGCATCCCCGACGTACCCGATCACCCGGACATGACCACCGGGCCCGTGTTCGGCACTCCCGCCCGACGGGAAAACCTGCGGGGCTACTTTGCCGCCGTATCCGCCATGGACGAGGGCGCGGGGCGCATACTGGACAAGCTGAAGGAAAAGGGGATACTCGACGAAACGCTGGTCATATTCACCTCCGACAACGGCATGAGCATGGGCCACCACGGCGTGTGGGGCAAGGGCAACGGCACCTATCCCATGAACATGTACGACCAGGCGGTCAAGGTGCCCTTCCTGCTGCGCTTCCCACCGCTGGTCACGCGGCCCGGGCGCAGGGTGGCGGACATGGTGAGCGCGCTGGACCTGTATCCCACGCTGTGCGAACTTGTGGGCGCCGAAACGCCCAAGGAGCTGCCGGGCGCCAGTTTCCTACCCACGCTTTCGGGCGGGCGTTCCCGCAGGGAAGAGGTGGTCATATTCGACGAGTACGGCCCGGTGCGCATGATCCGCCGGGGCAGGTGGAAGTACGTCCACCGCTATCCGGACGGCCCCAACGAGCTGTACGACATGGAAACCGACCCGGACGAGACCGTGAACCTGTACGGCACCGAGGCCGGCGGCGCCGCCGAAGAGCTCAAAAACCGACTGGAATCTTTTTTCGAGGCCAATCGCAGCTTTGACTTCGACGCGAAGCGCGAGGGCGTGAACGGTTCGGGCCAGTTTTGCCGCCTCGGCTGTACCGACCCTTCGGTCCGCGTCTACGGCGACATCCCCCGCACGGCGAAGGAGGGGCAGCGGGGAGCGGGGAGGTGATAGCTTTTAGCTGTTAGCTCTTAGCTCTTAGCTCTTAGCTCTTAGAAGCGGCGCAAGCGCCGCGTCGTTGGTCATTGGTCGTTGGTTAGTGCGTCATTGCGAGCCTGCCAGAGGCAGGCGTGGCAATCCGTCCTCTTCGCTGCTTTTCTCTTGATGGCTCTCTGCCCTTCTCCCTGCGTCATTGCGAGGCTCGAGCGGTAATGAATATGCGTCCAGTGGACGCATAGAACCGCGAGAGGCCATTAAGCTACAGGCGCAGCCTGTGACGTGGCAATCCGTTCTTGATTTGTGAAAGTGGGGTACGGATTGCCACACTCGCTTCGCTCGTTCGCAATGACGCTTCGCGGAAGCGGCTTACGTAACGCTCACTCGCCATGACGCGGAGAGAAGGGCAGTCGTGCCAACGGGAAACTTTGTTTGGCGTCAGCCAAACGACCAAAGACCAACGACCAATGACTCCGGACGCGGCGGCGTCTGCCGCCGCTCTCTAACAGCTCGCAGCTAAAAGCTAACAGCTCCGCTCCCTCACACCGTGATGTCGCAGTCAAAGCGGCCCGGAGCGTTTCCTGGCCTTTCGCGACCGAGATATTTATCGCTTCCGGCGTGTCTCCTTTCTTCCATCGAGCGGATGTCATTTAGGTTTTTCGCGCCC
>JAFWUC010000006.1 GCA_017518705.1 Clostridia bacterium | reverse complement strand
GGTCCTTTCCCTTTGTTCGCCTTATATTATACTCATTTTGTTAGCGCTGTCAATAGGTGAGTGCTAATTCTTTGGTTAACATTGCGCTAACATTTTGCATAGACTTATGCAGAAAAAATGAATCGGCGATGCAGCAGTGTCGACGCGCATAAAAAAGCCCCCGCGAAAGCGGGGGAAGCGCAGAATGTTGGGTTTGAAGGTCAGGCGTCGCCCTGTGCGGGCACGTACACCTGCTCCGCCACGGCGGTGAGGTCAAGCCCGTCAAGGTCGGTGCTGTAGACGGAGAGGGAATACATGAGCCCCGGCACGATGTCGTACCACAGGCAGAGCTCAACCCAATCCTCGCTGCCGGTCTGGGACTGGCCGATCATGCCGTAACAGTGCTTCACGGTGATCTCTTCTTCGTTTTCCAGGGGCAGGAAGATGCCGGAAATGTTCATCAGCTGGCCGTTTTCCAGCGCGGCGGGCTGTATGCGGGCGCAGAACTCGTCGCCGTCCAGGGTGAACTGCATCTCGGCCAGATCTTCTTCGGGCAGATAGCGGTATATAACGTCTTCGGCGCCTTCGGGCAGGGCAAACTCCAGCCCGGAGACCTGCATGAGCTCTTCCGCGTCAAGCTCGAGCCAGGGGTTCTCCATCTCGATATCGTCCGAGAGCAGGTATCCCACAAAACCGGACTCGTTCTTTTCGCTGCACAGGAACCAGTCTTCCAGTTCTTCCGCCGCGCCGCTTTCGGTGTAAACGTGCGCCCAGACGTACATGTCCTCATCAAGCGCGCTCACGGGCGTGCCGGGGCGGTACAAACGCATGGTGTCGCCCGCGCTGATGCCGTAGGGTTCGACGGTCACGAAACGGAGGCCTTCGGTGACGGTCTCTTCCCCGACGGTCTCGTTCACGGTCAGGGAGTCGAAGACATAGTTCCAGGAGTTTTCGTCAGCCTGCCCCGCAAAGGACATGGTGCCGTAGAAGGAGCAGCAGTAGATGGTGCCGTCCGGGTAGTTTTCGCCGGTTTCGCCCATTTCGCTGTCGTGGTACTCGCCCCAGAAGGAGCCGTCCGGGAGTATGCGCATGTCGGTGGACCAGGCGCCGGCGCCGCTTGAGAAGCTCCACTCCATGCCTTCGAACATGGCGAAGTCGGGCTGTGTCGCTTCCGCGAAAGCGCAGGCGGAGAAAACGAGGGACAGGGTGATGATTATCGCGATGATTTTCTTCATAATATAGGGTCGTTCCTTTCCGATGCCCCGCAGGGGCTGATTTATGTGTTTATTCGACGGTAAATGTTATATTGACGCTTGCGCTCACGATGAGCTTAGCGGCCTGCACCACGGTAGCCGCGTCGCCGTAGGCTGCCTCCGCCTTCATGTCCCGGGCGTACATGTTGCCCACGGTGTTGGAGTAGCTGTACACGCCGCCTTCTGATATAAGCTCTATGCCGGTTATCTTCAGCCCCGCCGCAGCCGCGAGGATCTCGGCCTTCTGCCTGGCGTCCTCCACGGCGAGCTTGAGGGCTTCGGCTTTGGCTTCATTTGTGTCTGAAGCGGAGAAGGTGATGCCGTTTAAGTCGTTGGCGCCCGCCTGGAAAGCGGCGTCTATCAGCGCGCCCACTTTGTCCATTTCATTGACCCTGATCGCCAGGGCGGTGCTGGCGCTGTAGGCGGTAAGGCGGGCCAGGTCGAAGGAGTAGTCGTATATGGGGCTGATGTTGATGTAGTCGGTGGTGATGTTTTCCTCGGGCACGCCCTGCTCTATGAGCGCCTTGCGGATGGCGGCGATGGCTTCGTTGACCTTCTGCTGCGCCTTTAACACGTTCTTGTCGCGGGCGTTCACGCCCAGGGAGATCACGGCGGTGTCCGCGCTGATGCGGGTCTCGCCCGAGCCGGACACGCTGATCCTGCTCTCGGCGACCGCCAGGGAGAGGGATAAAGCCAGGCACAGGGCCAGTATCGCGGCGATAAGCTTTTTCATCGTATGTTCCGTCCTTTATATAAAATGGTGAACTCGTTCAAGTCACATGCTGTCTGACGGAACGCCGGGCGCAAATGTTCCTGCCCCGGGCGTGTTAAGTTTTAAGTCGCGCCGCCTGTGCTCCCTCTGCCGGGATGCGGATCGCCCCGGAGACGGGGCAGGGAGGTAGATAGGTGAAAGTGTTAATATCGTGTAATAAATGCATATCAAAGCAATAAATTGTGTAAGATATGCATAGCAATTCCGCTTATATGGGGTTATAATATACACATTCGGTAGAAAATGAGTATATAAATTCCGTACTGTAAGGGGTGGGCTCTATGACCGTGACCGCTGTCGGAAGCAAAAAGAAGCGCCGCAGGTCCTGGCTGCAGGACTGGCGACTTTACGTGATGCTTATCCTGCCCATATCTTTTTACCTGCTTTTCTGTTACAAACCCATGGTGGGCATAATCATCGGCTTCCAGGATTTCAACATGTTCAAGGGGATGTGGGGCAGCCAGTGGATAGGGCTGGAAAACTTCCGTTTCTCAATGGGCATGCCGGATTTCTCCTACGCGCTGATAAACACCCTGTGGCTCAACTTCATGGGTCTCGTGTGCGGCTTCCCGATACCGATCATACTGGCCATAATGCTCAACGAAATGCGCTCCATGGCCATTAAAAAGATATCGCAGACGCTTCTGTACCTGCCGCACTTTTTAAGCTGGATAATCATCGGCGGCATGGTGCTGCAGATCTTTTCTCCCAGCACCGGCATAATAAACTCCACCCTGCTCAAATGGGGCTGGGTAAAGACGGGCATACCGTTCCTTACCGAGGGCACCCACTGGCAGATCACCTATACGCTGGTAGGCGTATGGCAGGGCATGGGCTGGGGTACGATACTGTACCTGTCCGCCATAACCGGCATCAATATGGAGCTGTTCGAGGCCGCCAAGATAGACGGCGCCAACAAGATGCAGCAGATCTGGCACGTGACGCTGCCCGGCATCCGCTCCACCATAGTGGTGCTGCTGATACTCAATGTGGGCCAGATGATGAACATAAGCTTCGACCGGCCCCAGATACTGGGCAATCCCCAGGTGCGCAAATACTGCGACGTGCTCTCCACGTTCGTATACCGCACCGGCATAACCAACTCCCAGTTCGCCAGAGCCACCGCCATAGGCCTGTTCCAGTCGGCGGTCGGGCTGATACTGATCTCATCCGCCAACTTCGTGTCCACCAAGCTGGGCGAAGAGGGCATCTGGTAAGGAGGCGGAAACATGATCAAATCCGAAGCTTTGCAGCCGGTAAAGGCGAAAAAGGAAAAGAGCATCTGGACGGGCTACCAGGTGGCGCTCACGCTGGTAATAGTGCTTATAAGCCTTACCTGCCTGCTGCCGTTCGTGAACGTGGCGGCGAATTCCCTGAGCACCAAGTCGGCCATACTGTCGGGCAAGGTCTCATTCTGGCCCGTGGGCTGGGACTTTAACGCCTACAAGGCGATCTTCTCCGACCCGGCCATGGTGAGGAGCCTGTTCTACACCGTATTCGTAACGGTGGTGTATACCGTGTTTTCCATGGTGATGACGGTGCTGATGGCGTATCCGCTCACCAAGAAGCGCCTGGCGGGCCGCAGGTTTTTCAACACCATGGCGCTGTTCACCATGTATTTTTCCGGCGGCACGATACCGATCTACCTTAACATCAAGCAGCTGGGCTTTCTGGATACGCCCTGGTCGCTGATACTGCCCGGCATGCTCTCGACCTACAACATGATAATCCTCAAAAGCTTCTTTTCCGCCCTGCCCGGGGAACTGGAGGAAGCGGCCATAATAGACGGCGCGAACGACTTCCTGGTGCTTATCAAGATATACCTGCCCCTGTCGATGGCGTCGCTCGCCACGCTGACCCTGTTCTACGCCGTAGGCAAGTGGAACAGCTTCCAGGACGCGCTGTACTACATACAGACCAAGGCATACCAGCCCCTGCAGCTCAAGCTGTACCACATAATCAAGGGTTCACAGGCGGTAGACATCGCCCAGATGGAAGGCGGCACGTCCACCATGGCCACCGAGATAAGCGAGTCCATACAGCCCGCCACCATCATATTCGCCACGCTTCCCATACTGGTGGTGTATCCCTTCGTGCAGCGCTACTTCGTTAAAGGCGTCACCATCGGCGCCGTAAAGGGCTAAACGAAGCGCACGGACACGTACCTAACCGCCCGAAGGCGGTCAAATATATCATCAAAGGAGAGACAACCATGAAGAAGATCCTGGCTATCATGCTGGCGCTCGTGCTCGCACTGGGCATGTTCGGCGCGGTATCCGCGGAAGACGATTGGATCACTCTGCGCGTTGAGTGCTTCGACCGTGATGTCACCGGTCTCGACGTGACAGACTGCTGGCAGCTCCACTATGCGCAGGAGCATTTCGGCGATCCCAATCACATCAAGCTTGAGTTCGTATCCTTCGCCCGCTGGACCGAAGGCGACCTGCTGACCAACGCCCTTGCCGGCGGCACCGCTCCCGACTTGTGCATGACCTACGGCGGAGCCCTGGTGCAGCAGTGCATCGACAAGGAAGGCATCTGGCAGCTGGACGAGTTCATCGAAGAGTATGCCCCCAACCTCGTGGCTTTCTTAAGTGAGCAGCTGCTCACCTACGGCCAGTCCGACCACGACGGCGACGGCGTCAAGGAGCAGTGGTTCATTCCCGCCCGCCGCATCAGCGTCGCCAACGTAGGCAACTTTATCCGCGCCGACTGGCTGGAAGCGCTGGATATGGAAAAACCCACCACCGTGGATGAGTTCACCGATTACCTCCGCGCCGCCAAGGATGCGGCTCTGGCAGGCGAGAACACCATGCCCTTCTCCTTCGGCATCTTCGCATCCAACCCCATGTTCAACGTGCGCCGCTTCACCGACGCGTTCGTTGATTTCAACGAAGTGACCGAGGAAGACTGGTTCGCCTATTCCGCCAACCCCGAGATGCTGCCCGGCGCCAAGGAAGGCTTCCGCTGGCTGAACAGCCTGTATCACGAGGGCCTGCTGCCCGAGACCTTCGCGCTGACCGACAACGACAAGGCCAACGACACTGCGCTGATCATGGGCTACAACGGCTTCTTCTCCCAGCAGCCCGACCAGCCCTGGCGCACCGACAAGAACTACCAGATCGAACTCGAGAAGAACGTTCCCGAAGGACACTGGGTGACCGTGAACTGCTTCTACAACGAGAGCCTGGGCAAGTACCTGCATGACAAGTACGCCGCCAACGGACTGAGCATCATCATCCCCAAGACCGCCGACGAAGCCACCGCCATCGCCGCCATCAAGTACCTTGACTGGATGGCCGAGCCCGAAAACATGTTCGCGATGCAGAACGGCGTCGAAGGCATCAACTACGAGGGCATCGATCCCGTGCTGGGCATCCCCTACGGCGTGAAGAGCGCTGACGCCGTGCCCAACGAGAACAAGATCCATGCTGGCGACATCTGCTTCATCTCCAACGGCTATTTCTACGGCGACGACGCGAAGAACTCCGCCGCCCTGGCGTTGCCATTCAAGGGATATGAAGAGGACGTTGTGGCTTCCTACGTAGACTCCCTGACCGATGCCTGGACCCAGATCAGCTTCACCGAGACGGTCAAGGCCGAGACCGACTATGACGCCACCGTAAAGAGCAAGCAGGGCGAGTTCCTGGCTGCCGTGGTATCCTGCGATCCCGCCGAGTTCGACTCCGTGTTTGACGCCGGCATTCAGGACATCCTCGCTTCCGGCGCCGCCGAAATGATCGAAGGCTACCGTGCCGCTTACCAGGCCGGCAACTACCGCGGCGAGTTCCCCGGCAACCTGTAATTCGTAAATCTTCTTCCATTGGGCGCCGGCTTTTGCCGGCGCCCGGCTTTAAGGCATCCCGCGATGCTTCCGTTCACCGTATCCGTGACAAGACCGCTTAGTACAAGACCACGGAGGAACAGGATATGAACCGTAATTCAGTCAAACAGCTGAGCCCCACCACGATAAGCGATTCGGACAGGGGCTTTGAGGCGTTCTGCAATTACACGGAAGTGCTCACGGGCGGAGACTACCACTGCCACGACTATTATGAGTTCTATATACACATACGCGGGGGGCAGTATTACGGCATAGGCGAAAAGATGTACAAACTGCTGCCCAATCAGCTGTTCATCATCCCTCCCGGGATAATGCACGGGCTGAGCTTCGAAGGGGAACTCAGGGACTACGAGCGCGCCTACCTGAACGTATCCACGGAGGCGCTCACCGCGCTGGGCTACGGACGGGCGGACCTGGACAAGCTGTTCCGCACCTACGTCGACCGGCTGAATTTCACCTTCCAGCTGGACCCCATGGAAGCCGAGACCTGCGTAAACTGCATAAAGGCGCTCAAAAGCGTGTCCGGGCCGCTGACCGGCATGGACCTTTACCATGCATACAACGAGATCAACCGTTTCATAGAGACCGTTTGCTCCTGCATGCGCAAATCCCGCATGATAAAAGACCTGAGCATTTCCAAAAGCGTGATACAGGAAGTGCTCGTATACCTAAACGCCAATTACACACAGCAGATCAAGATAGGCGAGCTCGCCAAGCGCTTCGGCGTGAGCGTGAGCTATCTTTCCCGGGAATTCACCCGGCTCACCCGCCGCAGCGTTTACGAATACATTCTGTACTGCCGCGTGGCGCTGGCAAAGCAGCTTATGAGGAGCGGCGCATCCCTCAACACCATTGCTTTTCAGTGCGGCTTCAACGACTATTCCAATTTCCTGCGCATATTCAATAAAATGGAGGGCGTTTCTCCCAGCGTTTACAGGGAGATGCTGCAGCAGAAAAAGCAGCTGTGAGCGCCTTTGCACATTTCTTTAAGCATATACCCGAATAAGACATATCGTTCCCGTGCCGGAAGGTTTTTAAAACCGTTGCATAATCCGTGGCGCGGGTGTTATAATCATACGGAAAAAATCTCTTGCGGGGTCATGATATGAAATTTACCAACGGATACTGGCTCACGAGACCCGAATACCGCATGGACTACGCGTCCCACTGCGTGCGCAGGGAAGCGGAAGAAAGCGCTCTCAAGCTGCTGGTCGCGTGCAGACCCGTGCACAACAGGGGAGAAGCCATAGGCTGCCCGGCGCTCACGGTGCGCTTAAGCGCGCCCCGCGAAAACATAATAAGGGTGTCCGTCACTCATTTTGAGGGAGAACCGGACAGACCGCCCCGCTTTGAGACGTTCGGCGAAAACACCGAGCCGGAGATCGAGTTTGGCGAAAGCTGCACCATGTTCACCAGCGGAGCTCTTTCCGCCCGCGCGTGCATGGCGGAGGGCGGCTGGAAGCTGGATTTTCTTGACGAAAGCGGCAGGGTGATCACCTCCAGCGGCTTCCGCGCAATGGCCCACGCGGTAAAGGAAGAGGGGGAGACCGCGTCCATACAGAAGACGGGGCCGTCCTACATGATAGATTCCCTGGACCTGGCCGTGGGCGAGACCGTGTACGGCCTGGGAGAAAGGTTCACTGCTTACGTCAAAAACGGCCAGACGGTGGACATCTGGAACGCCGACGGGGGCACCGCCAGCGAGCGCGCGTACAAAAACATCCCGTTCTACATGACCAACCGCGGCTACGGCGTGTTCGTGGAGGACCCCACCGAAGTGTCCTTCGAGGTGGCCAGCGAAAAGGTGGAGCGGGTGCAGTTCTCGGTGCCTGGGGAGCGGCTCACCTACGACGTCATCTACGGCGGCACGCCCAAGGAAACAATCAGCCTGTACACCGCGCTCACGGGAAGACCGCCGCTTTTGCCCGCCTGGAGCTTCGGGCTGTGGCTGTCCACGTCCTTTACCACCAGTTACGACCAGAAGACGGTCACTTCCATGATATACGGCATGAAGGAGAGGGGAATACCGCTCAGTGTGTTCCATTTCGACTGTTACTGGATGCGGGGTTTCAACTGGTGCGATTTCGAGTGGGATCCGGAGGTGTTCCCCGACCCCGCGGGCATGCTGAAAAGCTATCACGATATGGGCCTTAAGCTGTGCTGCTGGATAAACCCGTACATCGCCCAGGCGTCGCCCCTGTTCGCGGAAGGCATGCAGGGCGGCTATCTGCTGAAAAAGACGGACGGGTCCGTGTGGCAGACGGACGCGTGGCAGGCAGGCATGGCGATACTTGACGTGACCAACCCGGAAGCCCGCAGGTGGTACTGCGAAAAGCTCAAAAAAGTGCTTGACCAGGGCATAGACTGCCTGAAGACGGACTTCGGCGAAAGGATACCCGTAAGAAACATCCGCTATTTCGACGGCTCCGACCCGCTGAAAATGCACAATTACTACTCGTTCCTTTACAACAAAATGGTCTTCGAGCTGCTGGAAAAGGAAAAGGGCAGGGGACAGGCGGTGCTTTTCGCCCGCAGCGCCACCGCGGGCGGCCAGCGCTTCCCCGTGCACTGGGGCGGCGACAACAGCGCTTCCTACGTGTCCATGGCGGAGACCCTGCGGGCGGGGCTCGGCATGAGCCACAGCGGCTTCGGCTTCTGGAGCCACGACATTTCCGGCTTCGAGTCCACGGCGCCTGCCCACGTTTACAAGCGCTGGGCGGCTTTCGGGCTGCTGTCCAGCCACAGCCGGCTGCACGGCTCCTCCAGTTACCGGGTGCCGTGGCTGTTCGACGAGGAGAGCGTGGACGTGGTCAGGTATTTCTCCCGCCTTAAGTGCCGGCTGATGCCGTACCTTTACGGTATGGCGGCGGAAGCCCACGAGACCGGCGCGCCCATGCTCAGGCCCATGCTGCTGGAGTTCCCGGAGGATAGGGCCTGCGAATACCTGGACAGGCAGTACATGCTGGGCGACCGGCTGCTGGTGGCGCCCGTGTTCGACGAAGAGGGCCGGGTGGACTATTACCTGCCCGAAGGCGACTGGTACAGCCTGATCACGGATGAAAAGCTGGAAGGCGGCGCGTGGCGCTGCGAAAAGCACGGATTCATGAGCCTGCCGCTACTGGTCAGGGGCGGCACGGTGCTGCCCGTGGGCAAATGCGACACGTCCACCGAATACGACTTTGCCGACGGTGTCGAGCTCAGGGCGTACGGGCTGAAAGAAAGGGAGGAATACACCCTTTGCATACCTTCCCGTGACGGAAGTGACCGGGACGTGTTCACAGTGTCGGTGTGCGGCGGACAGGCGCGCGTCACCACGACGAGCGGCAGACCGTACAGCGTGAAAATCTACGAATGAAATAAAGGAATCGGACGGAATATGGAAATGAAGTGTTTTGATCCGCGCGCGTTCACCCGTCTGGGCAGGCAGCAGACTTCTCCCGAAAGCTGCCGCCTGTGGTGGACGGGCAGCGGGATAAGCTTTACCGCCGCGTGCACGCAGGTGGAGATCGAAGCGGAAAGTTTTGCTTCCGAGCATGCCGTGTGGCTGGCGGTGACGGCGGGCGGCGCGGCTATCGCCCGCTTCCCCCTTGCAAAGGGCAGGCGGGTCTACACCGCCCTTGCCGGAATGGATCCCGCCTTTACCCATGAAATAGCCATAGTCAGGGACTGCCAGCCCCTGCTGGACGAGACCGAACCGCCCGTCATCCATGCGGTGTTTTCGGACGGCGAGCTCAAACCCTCAGAACCCAAGAAAGAGCTGATCGAGTTTATCGGCGACAGCCTCACCGTGGGCGAAGGCTGCGCGGGCCCCGTTTACGCCACCGACTGGCGCATGGCCTGGATGAGCGGCGTGGGTGCGTTCCCGCATCAGACGGCAAGGATGCTCGACGCCGAAAGGCGCGTGGTCGCAATGAGCGGCTGGGGCGCCTGGAAGGCGTGGGACGGGGACGAAAACCACCGCCTGGGACTGATATACGATAAGCTGTGCGAACCCATAGCTTCGGGGGACGTGCCTTACGCATTTGACGGCAGGCAGGCGGATTGGGTGGTGATCAACCTGGGCACCAACGACTCCAACGCCATAAAGCTGGAGGAGGACCGCTTATCCGCCGAAAAGACGTTCACGAAACGCGCTGCGGAACTGATAAGGACCGTGCGCTCGCATCAGAAAAACGCGTATATCATATGGGCGTACGGGCTGTGTGGCACGGATATGGAACGATACATACTGGAAGCCGTCGAACAGGTGAAGGCGGAAGGGGACGGAAAGGTCGGATATCTGCGCCTGAGCGACTGCAACGGGGACCTGGGCTCCCGCATGCATCCCAGCCGCGCCGCCCACTTAAAGGCTGCGCAGGAAATAAGCGGGTATATCGGACGGATAAAGCAAAACGGACAGGCAGGGGAGGCGTAAAAATGAGGAAACTGTGCGGCATTTTGGCGATGATACTGGCTTTGATGAGCTTTGCGCCCGCTTTGGCGGAGCAGAAAGGGGACAGCGTGGAGATACCGATCATAGAGGCAAAGACGTTTGAGATCCCGGACAACGAGGCCATGGCGTTCCTGAGGAAGATGGGCGTGGGCTGGAACCTGGGCAACACCTTCGACGCCTACAACGACGCGCTGCCCAAGTTCAAGGAAATGGACATGGAGACCGCGTGGCACGGCGTCAAGACCACCGAGAAGATCATAAAGACGGTAGCGGAAGCGGGCTTCACCACCCTGAGGCTGCCCGTGTCCTGGCACAACCATGTGGACGATGAGTTCGTGATAAGCAAGCAGTGGCTGGACCGGGTGCAGGAAGTGGTGGACTGGGCCTTCAAGTACGGGATGTATGTGATAATCAACATCCACCACGACGAGGGCGAACAGTACTTCTATCCGGACTCACAGCATTATGAAATTTCCGAAAAGTACATCCGCTCCGTCTGGTCGCAGCTGAGCGAGCGCTTCAGGGACTATGACGACCACCTGATTTTCGAGTCAATGAACGAGCCGCGCCTGAAGGGCAACAGAGACTACGAATGGAACTTCGACGGCAGGTCCGACGAGTGCAGGGACGCCGCGGACTGCATAAACCGGCTGAACCAGGTGTTTGTGGACACGGTGCGCGCTTCCGGCGGGAACAACGCCGAGCGCTACCTTATGGTGCCCGCTAACGCCGCCAATCCCGGCAACGCGGTGACCGCCCTGTTCGTGCTGCCCGAAGATACGGCGGACAACAGGATCATAGTGTCCGCTCACGCCTACACGCCCTACAATTTCGCCCTGAGCGCGGGCGGCACCACTACGTTCAGCTTCAAATCCACAAGGTTCACCGGTGAGATCGACAGCTTTTTGAATTCCCTCTACCGCAAGTTCGTGTCAAACGGCATACCGGTCGTGGTGGGGGAATTCGGCGCCCGCGACAAGGGCGGCAACTTAAGCGACCGCGTGGCGTTCACGGCATACTACGTATCCGCCGCCACATCCCGCAACATACCCTGCTGCTGGTGGGACAACAACGCCATCAACACGGACGGGGAGAATTTCGGACTGCTGCGCCGCTATAATTGCAAATGGTATTATCCGGAGATAGTGGAAGCTATGATACGCAATTCGGCATTCAAAGCGGAATAAATCCGGACGGGGTTATGTTAAGGACAGACTCAGTTTTTGCTGTGGCTGTCCTTATTTGTTGTCATATAGCATGTAATTGATGCATGAAACACTTGCGGATTTTGTGAAAACAGGCTATAATAACATGAGCGATTGTTAACTATGGAGGCATATTTGTTTTGAGGGGGCTGCGCGACGTGAAAAGACTGACCACTCTGCTGCTTTCGGCGCTTTTGTGCGCGGCTTTGTTCTGCGCGTTTGCCGAAAACCAAGTGACGAAGGACGGCGTGCTTCGCCTGGAAGCGGAGGACGGTCTGCTGTCCGGCGCGCTGACAAAGCGTTCCTCAGACGCAGCGGGCTGGGTCGAAGGCTTTAAAGGGCAGGAAGACGTACTTAGCTGGACCGTGAACGTGCGGGACGAAGGCGCGTACAGGCTCACGCTCATAATGGCCAGCATGTCTGGAGACTATAAACTCAACCCCGTGCTGCTGGACGGCGCGAGCGCCGGACAGGTTGCGGTGACGGGGAAGGACTTTACCGAAGTCTCGCTGGACTATGTTTACCTGACCGCGGGCGAGCATACCGTGTCCGTGGGCACAAGCTGGGGCTGGATAAAGGTCGACGCCCTCAAGATCAGTCCGAGCGATCCTCTGCCGGAGGACCTGTACGACGTGGCCGAAATGCCGGTGACGCCGGATCCCTCCCGCGAGACGGTAAAGCTGTACAGCTGGCTTAAGGAATGCTACGGTAAAAAGCTGATCACCGGCCAGTACTGCGACGGCGGCATGTTCGGCATGGAAAACCAGGCCGTCTGGCGCGCCACGGGCGGGCTGTATCCCGCGTTACTGGGCCTGGATCTCATGGACTATTCGCCTTCCAGGGTGGAACACGGCACCGTGGGACACTCGGTTGACCAGGCGATAGATTACTGGAACAAGGGCGGCATAGTCACTTTCTGCTGGCACTGGAACGCGCCTTCGCCATATCTGAGCAAAGACAGGTGGTACTCCGGCTTTTACACCCAGTACACCACTTTCGACCTGGGCAAAGTCATGAGCGGGAAAGATCCCCGGGGGTACGAACTGCTTTTGAGCGACATAGACGCCATCGCCCTGCAGCTCGAACGCTTAAGGGACGCGGGCGTGCCCGTGCTGTTCAGGCCCCTGCACGAGGCCAGCGGCGGCTGGTTCTGGTGGGGCGCGTCCGGCGCGGACGCCTATAAGCAGCTGTGGGACCTGCTGTTTGAAAAGCTCACTTACGAGCACAAGCTCAATAACCTTATCTGGGTCTGGAACGGGCAGGATCCCGCCTGGTATCCCGGAGACGACACGGTGGACATAATAGGCGAGGACCTGTATCCCGGCGAAAGGGTGTATTCCTCCCAGAGCGCCAAGTTCCTGGAATGCGTAAACTACACTTCCGCCCGCAAAATGATAGTCATCAGCGAGAACGGCTGCGTGCCCGACGCGGAGGAGATCTTCCGTGACGGCACGATTTGGGGCGGGTTCTGCACCTGGAGCGGCGAGTTCGTGCTAAAGAACAGCAAGTACAACAAACCCAGCGAACAGTATACCGAAGCGTGGCAGCTCAAAAAGACCTACACGGACGAAAGGGTCATTACCCGAAAGGACATCCCGGATTTTCTGTCCGGGGACTGATCCGTTTTTTATCTTATCATTCTGGATCTTACATATAATATGCTATGACGGGAGCGGGATGCGGGGCATGAAGAAAATACTGCTTTTCATACTGACGGCGGCACTGGCGGTCTCATTTATGAGCGCCGGCGCGGTGACGGACAAGACCATGAAGGAGTACGAGGAAATAGTCAGCACGTACTCCATAGACAAGAGCATCCCGTCCTACGAACAGTATAAGGCTGCCTATCCGGACGTTCGCCCGGGCGAAGAGATCGAAATAGAGGCGGCGGACGCAGTCAGGTATTCCGAAGACGGAAGCGATGCGCTTACGGTGCTGACCGACTACGACGGCAGCACGGGAAGATCCCTGCTTACGGGCGAGGAAGCGCTGGCGGAGTGGGAATTCGACGTGGAAACGGAAGGCTGGTACGACCTGGAGATAGAGTACTACCCCTATCCGGGCAAGAATTCGGAAATACAGAGAGCGTTTTTCCTGGACGGACGCCTGCCATACAACGAGCTTTCGCTGGTCACTTTCTCCCGCATCTGGCGCAACGACCGGAACGCGGGCGTCGAGCATGTGACGGACGCAAACGGAGTGGATGTGATCTCTTGGGTAAAGGACAACCAGGGCAACGACATCAAGCCCTCGCCCCAGGAAACTCCCGGGTGGCTGACGTCGTTCGTGTACGACAGCAACGGCTATATCTCCGAGAGCCTGAGCTTCTATCTCGAAAAGGGGCAGCACACCCTGGGCATGCTCTCCTTGAGGGAGCCCATGCTGATAAGGAAGCTGGTGTTCAAAAACTCCGCCCGCATCGCCCCGTATTCCGAACAGGAGCGGGTATCGGCAAATCCGGAGGGCATCTGCGTCAGGATAGAGGCGGAGACCGCGCAGTACACGTCCTCCCAGATGCTGTACCCGGTGCAGGACCAGGCGTCCTCCTCCGTGTACCCCGCTTCCGCCAGGTACCTGCTCAACAACACCATTGGTGGTTATCCCTGGAGGCTGGCGGGCCAGTGGATCGAGTGGGCGTTCGAAGTGCCGGAAGAAGGGGACTACTGCGTGACCTTCTTCGACAAGCAGAACTTCGTGCGCGGCATAGACGTATACAGAAGGATATTCATAGACGGCGCGGTGCCGTTCAGCGAGTTTGACGCCCTGCCCTTCGGGTATTCCCAGGGCTGGCGCATGGAGACCGCTTCCGACAGTGACGGTGATCCGTACCTGATCCACCTGACTCAGGGCGCGCACACTCTGCGCATGGAAGTGGTGCTGGGCGACATGGCCGGGATCATCAGCCGTGTGCAGCAGTGCGTGCTGGACTTAAACGGCATATACCGCCAGGTGCTGTACATCACCGGCGTCTCTCCCGACCAGTACAGGGACTATCAGATAGAGCGCAGCCTGCCGGGGCTCAAGCAGGAACTGGAGCATGTGAAGAGCGAACTCGAGATCGCCATAGACGCCCTGGAAAAGACCGCAGGGCACTCCAGCGACAAACTGACCGTGCTCAAGACCATGAACGACCAGCTGGAGGACCTGATAGAGGACCAGGAGCGCTTTACCAAGGTGCTGTCTTCCTACAAGGTCAACGTGCGCGCCTGCGGCAACTGGATAACCCAGGTGCTCATCCAGCCCCTGCAGATAGACAGGATCTACATCCACACTACTGATATAAACCCCAAAAACGACAAGGGCGGCTTCTTCGCTGGGCTGGGCCACGAGTCCCAGAGGCTGTACAATTCCTTTATCATCGACTATAACCAGGTGGGCAACATCGCCAAAGACGACGGCGAAAACAAGGTCATCACCCTGTGGATCGGCACCGGACGCGACCAGGCGAACGTAATAAAATCCCTGATCGACGACAGCTTCACCCCCCAAACGGGCATAAGTGTGAACGTGCAGCTGGTGGATATGAACACGCTTCTGCGCGCCACGCTTTCCGGACAGGGCCCCGACGTAGCCATACAGGTGGCCAACACCAACGGCCTTGCGGGCGCGGTTATGAACACGGGAAACGATACCCCGGTCAATTACGGTCTGCGCAACGCCGTTATGGACCTGACGAGGTTTAAGGACTTTGACGAGATCTCTTCCCGCTTTATGTCCAGCGCCCTGGTGCCCTTCTCGTTCAACGGCGCCACGTACGCCCTGCCCGACACCCAGACCTTCCCCATGATGTTCTACAGAAAGGACATACTGGCCGAGATAGGGCTGGAGGTCCCCGAGACCTGGGACGACGTGAAGGTGGCCATGAGCGTGCTGAGCAAAAACCAGATGGAGTTCGGCATGCTGCCCGGCGAACAGACCTTCGCCATGCTTCTGTACCAGGCGGGAGGCAGCTACTACACCGAAAACGGCGACGCGTCCGCGCTGGACAGCGACATCGCCATAAACACCTTCAGGCGCTACTGCGAGTTCTACACGGACTACCGTCTTGACAAGGCCACCAGCGTGGAAGAACGCTTCCGCACCGGCGAGTGCCCGATAATCATATCCGACTACACCACTTACAACAACCTCCAGGTCTCCGCTCCCGACATCAGGGGCCTGTGGGACTTCACCCACGTGCCCGGCACCATGCAGGCGGACGGCAGCCTGGACACCACCACCGGCTGCAGCGGCCTTGCGGACATAATCATGAGCGCCACTAAGGAGCCCGAGGCGAGCTGGGAATTCCTTAAGTGGTGGACCAGCGCCGAGACCCAGACGCTCTACGGCAGGGAGATGGAATCCCTGATGGGCTCCTCCGCCCGAGTGGCTACGGCCAACATCGAAGCGCTGGCGAACCTGTCCTGGCCGGTAAGGGACTACAAGGTGCTCTCCGAGCAGTTCAGGCAGGTCAGGGGGATACCCCAGGTGCCCGGCGGATATTACACCTGGAGGAACGTGAACAACGCCTTCTACGCCGTGACCACCGACAACGCCAGCAAGGGGCGCAACGAGTCCGGCAACACCCCCAGGGAAGAACTGATGGACAAGATCTACTACATAAACGCGGAGATCAACTACAAGCGCACGGAATTCGGCCTGCCGCTGGCGGGGGAAAAGGAGGAGGCTGATTAGTATGAGCAGTATCACTCAGGAACGTGCGGCCATCATGCGCCGCAGCTACAGCCTCAGGCACGAGATATGGAAAAACCGGGCTTCATACATGCTTATGGCGCCGTATTTCATACTGTTTTTCCTGTTTACGGTAGTGCCCGTGCTGATGTCCATATACCTTTCGTTCACTTACTTCAACATGCTGGAGGCTCCCAGGCTGATAGGCTGGACGAACTACGTAAAGCTGATACTGGAAGACGACATATTCACCATTTCCCTGCGCAACACGCTTTTGTTCGCGGTGATCACGGGCCCCATAAGCTACATGCTGTGCCTGCTGTTCGCCTGGATAATCAACGAGTTCAAGCCCAAGGTCAGGGCGCTGCTCACGCTGGTGTTCTACGCGCCCTCCATCTGCGGCAACGCGTACATGGTCTGGAACCTGATCCTGACCGGCGACCGCTACGGCTACCTTAACGGCATACTGCTCAAGCTGGACCTGATCAACAACCCGATACTGTGGATGCAGACGGAAAAGTACGTCATGCCCGTGCTGATAATTGTGCAGCTGTGGCTGAGCCTGGGCACCGGCTTCCTGGCGTTCATAGCGGGTCTTCAGACCATAGACAAGGGCATGTACGAGGCGGCGGCGATAGACGGCGTAAAGAACAGGTGGCAGGAGCTGTGGTATGTGACGCTGCCCGCCATGCGCCCGCAGCTGCTCTTCGGCGCGGTCATGCAGATAACCCAGTCCTTCGCCGTTGCGGACATCTCCATATGGCTGGCGGGCAACCCGTCCGTAAACTATTCTGGCGCCACGATAGTGACGCACCTGCTGGACTACGGCTCCACGAGGCTGGACATGGGCTATGCATCCGCCATAGCGACCATACTGTTCCTGCTTATGGTGGGCACCAACCAGCTGGTGCAGCGCCTGCTCAGAAGGGTGGGTGAGTGATATGGCGAAAAAGGATCCCAACGCCACCGTGAAGGTCTCCATGCGCAAAGTCATGGACAACCGCCCCGAAAAGATCAAAAAGCTCGAACGTAAAATGAAGCGCAAGTCCGGCGAAAAGAAGCTTAACCGCTCCGTGGCCGGAAACACCCTGCTGTTCATGCTGATGGGCATCTGCGGCGTGTTCATGGTGCTGCCGCTCGTAATGATAGTCAACAACGCCTTAAAGCCGCTGGACGAGATATACCAGTTCCCGCCCCGTATCTTCGTGCGCAATCCCTCGCTCACCAACTTCAGCGACCTGTTCGTGCTGATGAACGAGAGCTGGGTGCCGTTTTCCAGGTACGTGCTCAACACCATAATAATCACCGTGGGCGGCATGGTGGGCCACGTGGTGGTGGCGTCCCTGGCGGCGTACCCCCTGGCAAAAAACAAGTTCCCGGGCAAGAAACTGCTGTTTTCCATGGTGGTGCTGTCGCTGATGTTCTCCTGGACCGTCACGCAGATACCCCAGTATCTGATAATTTCCTGGCTGGGCATAAACAACACCTATCTGGCGCTGGTGTTGCCCGCCTGGAGCTTCGGCATGGGACTGTACCTCATGAAGCAGTTCATGGAGCAGCTGCCCGATTCCCTTATGGAGAGCGCGCGGCTGCAGGGCGCCAGCGACTGGATCATATTCTGGAGGATAGTGATGCCGAACGTCCGTCCCGCGTGGCTCACGCTGGCCATATTCCAGTTCCAGCAGATGTGGGGCAATACCGGCGGCATGTTCTTAAGGAGCGAGGAGCTCAAGCCCCTGCAGTATGCCCTCCAGCAGATCACTTCCGGCGGCGTGAGCAGGGCCGGCGCGGGCGCCGCGGTGACGTTCATAATCGCCGCGATACCCATAGCGTTCTTCCTGATCTGCCAGAGCTCCATACTGGAGACCATGACCACCTCGGGCATGAAGGACTGAGGAGGTGCGGATATGAAAAAGAATTCGGCTTTGGTAAGAATCATATGCGCCGCGCTTCTGGTGTGCGTGCTTCTGCCCTGCGCGCTGGCGGACGGCGGCCAGCCTTACGATACTTATAATTACGACTACTGGAACAACATACTCTACACGCCTTCTCCTTATACGCTGGACTTCAGCGTGTCGGGCGCCACTCTGATCTGGCAGGGCGCGCCTCTGGGCGATCTTAAGGCGCCCAGGGACTTCTGCGTGGCGGATGACGGCAAGCTGTACATAGCCGATACCGGCAACAACCGCATAGTGGTGGTGGCGGAAGACCTTAAGACCGTGCTGGGCATAGTCGACGGCTTCGAGACTCCGGAAGGCCCGCAGACCTTCAGCTCCCCCTACGGAGTGGCGGTCTCCCAGAACGGGCAGCTGTACGTTGCGGATTCCCAGAACCACAGGATAGTGGTGCTGGAGCTGGACGGCAGCTTCGTCAAGTATGTGATGGATCCCAAGGGTGACGTGCTGGACGAGAAGTTCGTGTTCACGCCGTTAAGGGTGTCCGTGGATTACGCGGACAGGGTGTACTGCGTGGCGCAGAACACTTTCCAGGGCATAATGGTATTCTCCTCGGAAGGCGACTTTACCGGCTTTTTCGGCACCATAAACGTAAAGATCAGCCTGTGGGAAAAGATCTGGCGCCGCCTGTCCACCAAGGCGGAGCGTTCCAAGCAGCAGCTGTTCATACCCACCGAGTTTACGGGCATAGACGTGGACTCTGAGGGCTTCATTTACGCCTCCAACAAGGATACCGACGGCATACAGGCCGTGCGGCGCCTGAACCCCAAGGGCGAGGACGTGATACTGCGCGGCTCAAAGGAGAACCTGGGCGGCGACCTGGTGTTCGGTCAGGTGGGCAATTATTCCGGACCCAGCCAGATAGTGGACGTGGTGTACCGGGATCACGGCATCTACTCCCTGCTGGACGCCCGCCGCGGACGCGTGTTCACATATGACCACGAAGGCAACCTGCTGTACATTTTCGGCGGCATTGGCACCCAGGAAGGCACCTTCAGGGCTCCCGTGGCGATAGAGCAGGAGGGCAGCCGGCTGCTGGTGCTGGACAACCTGCAGGGCAACATCAGCGTGTTCTCGGAGACCGAGTACGGCTCTCTGATCAACAGGGCGGTGGGCTTAAGGTACGACGGAGACGAAAGCCTGGCCGTGCCCATGTGGCAGGAAGTGCTGCGTCTGGACGAAAACAACGAACTGGCCAACGCGGGCATAGGCAAAGCCTATCTTTCCGCGGGGGACAACGCAAGGGCGATGACGTACCTGCGCCGTGGCATGAACCGCACGTATTTCTCCGTGGCGTTCAAGCGCTGGAGGAACGAGGTATTAAGGAGCAATTTCTCCTGGATACTGACGGGTGTTGTCGCGCTGGTGCTGCTTTTCATCGTCTGGAAAAAGCTCATGTCGCCCAAACTGCTCAAACGGCCCAAAAAGGACGCAAACGAGAAGGCGAGGCGCGAACTGCCCGTGAACGCACGCTGGAAGTACCTGTTCTATACGGTTTTCCATCCAAATGAGGGCTTTTACTGGATCCGCCACCAGGAGCGGGGCAGCGTGTGGATAGCGCTGCTGCTGGTGATAGTGTACGCGGTGGCGTTCTCCTGCAACCGCATCTATTCCAGCTTCGTGGTGAACGACATCGAGCCGCGCTCGGTGAACATGATCGCCGAAATGGCGGGCGTGCTGCTTCTGTACTTCATACTGTGCGTGGGCAACTGGTCGGTCACCTGCCTTATGGAGGGCGAAGGCCGCTTTAAGGACATAATGATCGCCATAGGCTACTCGCTGGTGCCCATGATATGCACCACGGTGCTGGCGACCGTGGTCTCGCAGGGAGTGGCGGAGAACGAGGAAGCGTTCTATTACATACTCATGGGCCTTGGCATGGCGTACAGCCTGATACTGATGCTCATAGGCATAATGCAGGTGCACAACTACACCCTGGGCAAAACGCTGATAACGCTGTTCATCACGGTGGTCGCGGTATTCATAATCATATTCCTGGCGATGCTGGTGCTGAACTTCATAACCCAGGTGTACAGCTTCCTGCGCAACATCTACACGGAACTCATCTTCCGCACTTAAGGGGAGGGACATTTATGGAAAACGAAGAAGTGACCAGGGTGCTTTCCCCCAAGGCGAAAAGGATAATAGCCGTGATCCTCGCGGTCGCGCTCCTGGCCGGAGGCGGCTACCTGTGGTGGTTTTTGGCGAACTACCGTTTCTACACGGCGTATAAAAGCATAGTCGAAGCTCCGGAAGAATACGCCGATGGTCAGGATTTCGAGCCTCTTGCCGATAGCCTGAAAGCGGTGCCGGGCTACAAGCTGGCCGCCGAAAACGAGGGCGCGGCGCTGTACATAAAGCCCGACACGGCGGAAGTGGCGGTGTTCGACAAACGCAACGGCGAAACGGTGTATTCCAATCCGCCGGACGCGTCCAAGGACCCAATCGCCCGCACCTCCAACCAGGAAAACCTGAAAAGCCAGTTCATACTCAGCTACCTTGACTCCAACGCCAAGGAAGGCACCGCTTGGAGCAGCTACGCCAAAGCCGTGGCCAACGGCCAGATGGCGGTGGAGTCCATACCGGGCGGCGTGAGGGTCGTATACAACCTTTCCAACGAAAAGCTCCTGCTTGTGCCGGACGTGATGACGAAGGAATGGTACGACATCTTTTCACAGACAGGGCGCAAAGCGGCCGCGAAAGCGTACGAACTTGACGAGGAAAGCGGGCTGTATCTCCTGAAGAGCCAGGGCGTCACCTTAAGGAACAAGCAGATGATAGACCAGGACGCCCAGGCCGCCGGCTTCACGCTGGAGGACTACGAGGAGATGCAGGCGCTCAGGATACTTGACGACGAGGAAGAGAAAAGCGAAGCGCTGTCCTTCAGCATCGCCCTCGAATGGCGGCTCACCGGCGACGGAGTCGAGGTCTGCATACCTTACGAAGGCATACGCGAGTTCGGCGGCGGCAAGATCAGAGTCATACAGCTCCTGCCGTTTTTCGGGGCTGCCGGCAGCCAGGAGAGCGGCTATATAGTGCTTCCCGACGGCAGCGGATCGCTGATGCGCTTCAACAACGGCAAGAGCTCTTTCCCGCAGTATAACAAGAGCGTATACGATATGGACCTGGTGGACAGCGACCTGACCGCCATCCAGTACGCCGAGACCGCCCGGCTGGCGCTCTTCGGCATAATGCGCGAAAAGACTGGCATACTCGCCACATGCGAGAGGGGAGCCTCCCTGGCGAACCTGGTGGCGGACGTGGCGGGCCGCAACAACAGCTACAACTTCGCGTACTTCAGCTTCAACCTGCGCAGGACCGATACGCTCATGATCACCAACGAAGAGGTCATCGTGGCGGAGAAGGACCTGTATCCTGTGGACTGCCGCGTGAGGTACACCCTGCTGACCGAGGAAAACAGTGGCTACAACGGGCTCGCCGCCGCCTACAGGCAGCGGCTCATCGACGAAGGCGCGCTTGCCCTGTCCGCTGAAACGGGGAACATACCCTTCTATTACGACGTGATCGGCGGCGTAAAGGAGACGGCGCACTTCGTGGGCATACAGTACATGCGCGTGCTGCCCATGACCACGTTCGCAAACGCGGGCGAGATTATAAAAACGCTGGCGGAACAGGGCATAAGCAATCAGAAGGTAAACCTGCAGGGCTGGATGAACGGCGGGTATTACCATAACCCGGTGTCGGACATAAGCGTGCTGGGCACCCTGGGCGGCAAAAGCGGCCTTAAGCGGCTGAACCAAACGGCTGAGCAGGCAGGCGCGACCGTTTACCCGGACGCCGCGGTACAGCTGGTGACGGACATAGCCAAGCACTTCAAGCCCAGCCAGGAAGCCTCCCGCTATTACGCGGAGGGTTACGTGGTGAAACTGGGCGTCATAAACCCGGTGACCCTGCGCAGGACCGGAGTGGTCGGCAACAGGGAGCGGGTGTACATGCTGCTTTCGCCCAAGTTCCTGCCCAGATACGCCGAATCCCTCGCTTCCGGCGCGGACAGGCTGGGGCTTGACAGCTTAAGCCTCAGGGACCTGGCAAACGAAGTGCATGCGGACAAGCGGCGCACCAACGTGATAAACCGCGAAGCCGCGCTGGACCTGGTAAAGGACGCGTTCAGGATAATAAAGGGCGAAGACCGGAAGCTGATGGTCTCCGGCGGCAACGATTATTCCCTGGCTTACGCTGAGCACGTGATCAACGCCCCAATGAGCCGCACGCCCTATCCCATACTTGACGATGAGATACCCCTGTGGCAGCTGATCGTCCACGGTTCGGCGGAATACTGCGGGGAAGCGATCAACCTGAGCCAGACTTCCGACAAACGCGCCGACCTGCTGCACCTGGTTGAGTACGGCGCTTCACCGCATTACACCTTCACCTGGAAAGACTCAGCGGAAATGAAGTACACGGGGCTGAACGAAAACTTCGCCACGACCTTCTCCGCCTGGAAGGACGATGCGGTCAGCGACTACGAATACGTGAACAGCGCGCTTAAGAACGTGAAAGGCGCCCGGATGACCGCCTACGAGAGGCTCTCGGACACCCTGTCCAGGGTCAGCTACTCAAACGGTGCGGTGATATACGTAAACTACGCGGAAGAAGAGGCACAGGCGGACGGACGCAGCGTGCCGGCGAAGGACTATCTGGTAGTGGGAGGTGAGGAAAAGTGAACAAAGCGGCGGGGAAAAAGCGCTTCAGGCTCACCTATGAGCAAAAGAACGCGCTGCGCGGATACACCTTCATACTCCCGTGGCTGATCGGTTTTCTGGTCTTCTATGTGGGTTGCCTGGTGCAGCTGGGCCAGTTCAGTTTCCTGGACATCAGGATCGACGCCGGCACAGGCGTGAGGCAGGACATTTTCGTCAAGTTCCAGAACTACATCGACGCGTTCACCTCCCACGCCAGCTTCAAGCAGACGCTGACCTCGTCCATAATCAACATGATGATCGACCTGCCCATGATCATCTTCTTCAGCCTGTTCGTGGCGCTGCTGCTGAACCGCAAGTTCAAGGGCAGGGCGGTGGTGCGCGCCATATTCTTCCTGCCCATAATCCTGAGCTCCTCCGCCGTGGGAGACGCCATAAACCGCGCGACCCAGCTGATGGCCACCGGCGTAGCCTCGTCCACGTCCGAGATAGCGGAGGCGGGCAGCGTGTCCGTGTCCTACTACATACAGCTGTTCGGAGACCTGGCGCTGCCCCAGTCCGTGCTGGGGTACGTGGTGGATGCGGTGAACCGCATAGCGTCCATAATCAAGAGCTCCGGCGTGCAGATAATACTGTTCATCGCGGCGCTCCAGTCCATTCCCGGCTCACTGTACGAGGTGGCCAAGATCGAGGGCGCGACCGGCTACGAGACGCTGTGGAAGGTCACCATACCGATGGTGATGCCCCACATTATCACCAACACCATTTACACCGTGGTGGATAAGTTCACCACCAGCGACATCGTGACCCTGGCCGCGGATACGTATCAGAAGTACAATTACGGGCTGTCCGCCGTGTTCTCCATCACGTCCACCCTGGCCACCTGTCTTATACTCGCACTGATAGTATACCTGCTCAACAAGCGGGCGTTCTACTACAACTGAGGAGGGATAAGGGAATGCTATCTTCGAAAATATCGGCGTCTTTGCAGGGATTCCGCTCCTCGGCGTTGTATAATGACAAAAAGAGCAAGGCGTTCAATACCGCAAAGGGCTTCGTTTTAAGCCTGTTCAGGACGGTCATCATCATAGGCATAAGCTATGTGATACTGGCGCCCGTCATAGGCATAATCTCCAACTCGTTTTTCTCCACGCAGGACTCCATAAACCCCATGGTGTTCACGATACCCATAAACCCCACGCTGGAAAGGTATGCCATGGCGATAAAGTACATGGATTACCTGCCCATACTGGGAAGGACGCTGCTGTATACCTGCGGTGTGACGCTTCTGCAGCTGCTTATCTGCTCCATGGCGGGCTACGGCTTTGCCAGGTACAATTTCCCGCTAAAGAAGCTGTGGTTCGCCTGCATCGTGGTGATGATAGTCGTGCCGCTCAACACCATACAGTTCCCGCTGTATATGACCTTCAGGTACTTCGGGATAGGCAGCCATGTGACGAACCTGCACAAGACGGCGTGGCCCACGCTGATCCTCACCGCCTTCGGCTGCGGGCTTAAGAGTGGGCTGTACATATACATCTTCACCCAGTTCTTCCGCGGACTGCCCAAGGAGATAGAGGAAGCGGCGCTGGTGGACGGCGCGAACAGCTGGTACACCTACTTCAGGATCATGATGCCCAACGCTTCCCCTGCCATAATCACCGTGGCGGTGTTCTCCATCGTCTGGCAGTACAACGACTCCTTCTTCGCGAACACTTTCAACATGCCTTCCACGCTTCTGATAACCCGCAAGCTCGACACGCTGATCAACGTCATAGCGAACGCCGAAAGGATAAACAGCTTAAGGGAACTGCAGCTGTACTTTAACGCGGGCGTGGTGCTGGTGCTGATCCCGGTGGTGGCGATCTACATCATCCTGCAGCGCCGCTTCATAGAAGGCGTGGAGCGCAGCGGCATAGTCGGTTAAACGCCGCAGCATTCAACACAGTTAATTGTGCCTTGATTCAGGCATAATAATAAAGGAGGTACATCATGAAGAAATTTGTTTCCTGGCTGCTGGTCGCCGTTCTGGCGCTCGGCATGTGCTCCTGGGTGAGCGCAGAGGAAACTGCCGCAGTCGACGTCATCGACTTCGAAGACGGCGAGTTCGGTTTCCTTGGCCTCTGGAAGGGCAAGGCCAACGCTGACGCCAGCACCCTCGAGGTCGCTGAGTTCAACGGTTCCAAAGCCCTCAAGGTCACTCTCTCTCCCGACGCCAAGGTCCCCTACGTAGCCTTCAACATCGAAGGCCTGCTGGGCGAGCGTCTGGCTGACGTGGCCGCGGTGAGCGTAGATTTCGCCCTGGACCTGGCCTCTGACGGCAAGTTCCACGCCGTGTCCGGAAAGTTCTATGACTTTACCGGCGAGGACAACGCGGAAGCTTCCGCCGACTGGTCCGTATATCTGGCCAAAAAGAACCCACGCACCATCGTGCACAAGTTCGCAGGCGCGTTCCTGCCCGAGGCCGGCAACTTCTTTGCCATCTCCCGTGAGGATCAGGCGGGCGGCGAACCCGTAGCCTTCTACCTGGACAACATCAAGTTCCTCGACGCGGAAGGCAACGCCATCGCGCTGGATCTCTCCGCCGAGTACGTCGCTCCCGACAGCGGGCGCGACCTGAGCAACCTGGTCGCCCTCACCAACGTGGTAGAGTTCCCGAACTTCAAGACCTCTGCCGGCGCCTGGGCGCAGGCCGGTTTTGAGATGCCTCAGGAGTTCATTGATGCCCTGGTTCCCGGCAGCGTGATCGAAGTGGATTACGAGAGCGCCGACGGCTCCATGTGGATCGTATTCCCCTGGGCCGAAGCGGGCTGGATGCGCGTAGGCGGCTGCGGCAACGGAGTTGACGCCCGCAACAACAGCCACACCATCGCCCAGATCCCCTACGAGTTGATCGAGCAGTTCTGCGGCGAAGACAAGGCCACCTGGAACGTGATGCTGCAGTGCGAAGCCGGCAGCGAGTGGACTGTATACGGCGTGCGCGTAGGCCAGAGAGCCAACCAGATCGTGCTGAAGAACGCCGTTGAGCTGCCCGGATTTACCGTGTCCGGCGCCGCCTGGGCGCAGACCGGCATCGAGATGACTCCCGAGTTCATCGACGCCCTGGTGCCCGGCAGCGTGATCGAAGTCGCCTTCGAGTCCGAAGACGGCAACATCTGGCTGGTATTCCCCTGGGCCGAAGCGGGCTGGAGCCGCGTAGCTCAGAACGAAGCCCTCATCATCGGCGACAGAGCCTATATCACCTATGAGCAGATCGAAGCGGTGTGCGGCGAAGACAAGGCTACCTGGAACGTGATGCTCCAGGCCGAAGGTTCCTCTCCCTGGACCGTGTACAGCGTGCGCGTTGGCCAGAAGGCCGAGCTTTACGGCCTGACCAACCTGGTCGAATTCCCCGGCTTCGCCACTTCCGCGGGCGCCTGGAGCCAGAGCGGCTTCGAGATGCCTCAGGAGTTCATCGATGCCCTGGTGCCCGGCAGCGTGATCACCGTGTCCTACGAGTGCGAAGGCGGCGACGTATGGATCGTACTGCCCTGGGCCGAAGCCGGCTGGAGCCGTGTAGGCAACGACGGAAAGGCTGTAAGTGACGGCAAGATCGCGCAGATCACCTACGAGCAGATCGTCGAAGTGTGCGGCGAAGACAAGGCCACCTGGAACGTGAAGCTGGAGTGCGAAGGCTCCCAGCCCTGGACTGTTTACAGCGTAGCCGTAGGCACGGCTATGTAAGCATCGGCGTGCGTCCGATATTACTATAACAGCAATAGGAGGATATAACACTTATGAAGCGCATTTTGGCCCTGCTTCTGGTGGCGCTGATGGCTGTTTCCATGCTGTCCGCGTTGGCCGACGAGCCCCGCAACATCACCCTTGCCGTGTGGTGGGACATGTACTACGATTCCGATGACGAGAGCTGGGAAGCCAACCCCGGCGCCACCGGCAAAGAGACCGACATAATGAGATTTGAGAACGTGAAGACCATCGAAGACACCTACAACGTGACCTTCGAGTTCGTCAATCCCACTTACGCCGGCACCATCGACTCCCTGAACAACTCCATCCTGGCCGGCGAGCCCGACTTCGACATCTACACCGCCGAGCTGGGCTTCGGCGTGCCCGCCGTTATGAACGGCCTGGCCTGCGACCTGAGGGACGTGCTCGATCCCGACGATCCGCTGCTGACCCACGACGACCCCATCCTGAACTTCGTTGACCTGAGCAACGGTGCCGTGTCCCTGCTGTACGCCAAGGGCGCCGAGAACCAGGTGGACCACGTGTACAACCTGGCCTTCAACCTGCAGATGATCGAGGATGCCAACCTTGAGGATCCCCGTGACCTGGTCGCCCGCGGCGAGTGGACCTGGGACAAGTTCCGTGAGTACTGCCAGGTGCTGACCCGTGACATCGACGGCGACGGCGTTATCGACGTGTACGGTTACGGCGGATGGCTGGGCGATTTCCTGCCCTACTGGTTCATGTCCAACGGCACCTACGTAGCGGCCACCGCTACCGAGAACTTCTCCTCTCCCGAAGTGGGCGAGACCCTCAAGTTCCTCCAGGATCTGTATATCACCGACAAGGTAGCCTATCCCACTCCCGAAGAGAACGGCTGGGATGTGTGCCGTTACCTGTACAGGGATAAGAAGGTCGCCTTCTGCACCATCACCACCTGGATCATGGACAACTATAAGGACTACACCGAAGCCGATCCCAACCTGGACTTCGACATGGTGTTCATTCCTTATCCCATCGGCCCCAGCGGCAACGCGGAGACCAATTCCACCCAGCTGGCCAACAGCAACTACTGGCTGATCCCCTCCAACGTGGAAGATCCCAAGCTGGTGTACAACGTGCTGCGTCAGTATGTGAACTGGTTCCACGACGACACCACCCTGCGTGACGATCCCGAAGAGCTCGAGTGGCACTATGTTTCCACCAGCAACAAGTTCGATCTGCAGGAGGAGAACTTCGAAGTCATGCTGGAGTACGGCTCCCGTACCATGGTCGACTTCATCCAGATCTTCATCAACGACATCCCGTTCCGTCAGTTCCTGGACGGCGAGTATACTCCCGCCCAGCTGCAGGAGCAGTACAAGCAGGTCGTGCAGGACAACCTGGACCAGCTGTTCAACTGATCCCGTACCAAACGGTCTGTGACCTAAAAGACCGGGGCGCGCTCACATGAGCGCGCCCCGGTTTCGTTTTGCCGGTCGGGCGGAAAGCGTTTTACTTTACGGAGTCGGGATCCAGCACCGCCCAGAACGCGGGCTTTGGATAGAACTTGGACGTGAACAGCAGGGGATACTCGCTCCTGCGCCAGCTGTTGGCGTCGGTGATGCCCCATATCTGCACCGCCTCGAGCGAGTCGGAATAATTGAGCAGCAGCTTCATTATCTGGGCGTACCTGCGCGCCTGGGCTTCGAACTCGCTCTGGGTGTTGGAGGTGACGCCTATATCCAGTTCGCTCACGCGTATCTTGAGGCCCAGGTCCGTGATCCTTTTAAGCGCGGTGTTGATCTTTAGCAGGGAAGGATAGCCCACGGTGTAGTGCATCTGGAAGCCGTAGCCGTCGATGGTGCCGTCGGGGATGATCTCCTCCAGCAGGCGCACGATGCCGTTAAGTTTCAGTGTTTCAGGGGTGTTGTAGTCGTTGTAGTAGAGTTTCACGCCTTCGGGAGCGTATTTGCGGGCAAAGGCGAACGCCTGCCGTACGAAGTCGTTGCCTATGGTCTTTTTCCAGTCGGAATCCCTGAGCCGGCCGGTGCCGTCGTCTATCGCTTCGTTGACCACGTCCCAGGACACTATCACGCCGGGATATTCCTTTTCCAGCCCTTCCAGCAGCTGGCGGATGTAGTTTTCCAGCCTCGCGAGCATGACCTCGCGGCTCACATAGGGCCGGTTTACGTCATAGCCTTCTCGGAAGAACGCCTTGGGGGTCTGGCTGTGCCACACCAGCACGTGACCGTGCACCTTTATGCCTTCCTTGGAGGCGAAGGAAAGCAGCGCTTTGGCGGAATCCAGCCTCACGGCCACGGCGGTCTCGTCATCGGCCGAAAGCTTTTTTGAAGCTACCACGTCCAGCACGGAGTCGGGCTTCAGCTCGTTTTCGGGGGTGAGTATCGCGCACTGTTGGATCATAAGATTCCTGAGCTTAAGATTCCCAAGTTCCCGGGGACCGGCTGCCATGCCGAAGTCGAACTTCCCGGCGTACGCTTCCTTAAGGGAAGGGATGTCCTTGACTTCCTCTACCACCATGGGCGGCTCGGTGGGCCGGGGAGTGGGGGAGCCCAGGGGCGCAGTGACACGGAAATCGCGCATTTCGAAGCTGAGCGCGGGCGCGCCCTGGGTCTCGACGTACAGCACGTAGGAATCGAACTGTCCCGCGACCCACGTGCCCTCTATCCTGGTCCATTCGCCCTTTTTTGCGGTGCCCCGGGCGAGATTCTCGTAGGTCTCGACGCCGTCCGAGGAATGGGCGACGGAGATAAGGAACTCGGCGCTGTCTGCTTCATCCTGGAACACTTCCGCGCTCAAGGTGTACTGCGCGCCTGCAGCCAGCTCGAAATTGCGGCCGGGGGAGTGCCAGTCGCTTTCGCGTCCGGTCACCCTGAGCGTCGCCTCGGTGGTCCTGTACACCTGCTGCGCGCCCCGGACGTACCAGCCGTCCACGCCCGCTATGAACGAAGATGCATACACCGTGTTTTCTCCTTCAGCAGCGGCAGCGGCGCCGCCCAGCATGGTCAGCGCCACGAGCGCGCACAGCGCCCGCAGCAGCCGTTTTGTTCCGTTTCTCATTTTTCCGAGTCCGCCTTTCCGTTTGGAGTGAGTAAACTATGGTCATATTATAACGTGATTTCCGTTTTATGTCTACAACGGGGATCAAAAACCCGGTTGGTTGCTTTTTGTGCGGGTATGTGGTAAGCTGTACCCAATAAGGCCGTATGACCGTTCCGTTTCCGAAGGAGGCTTATATGAGCGACCGCATGCAGAAGCGTTTTGAACCCACGTTCGAGTCACTTAAACAGTATTCCGCGCCCGACTGGTTCAGGGATGCAAAGTTCGGCATCTGGAGCCACTGGGGTCCCCAGAGCGTGCCCATGTTCGGAGACTGGTACGCCCGCAACATGTACATACAGGGCACGCCCCAGTACGAGTACCACGTCCGTCATTACGGGCATCCCTCCAAATTCGGCTACAAGGACCTGGTGCAGCTGTGGAAAGCGGAGAACTACGACCCGGAGTCGCTGATGGACAAGTACGTGAAGGCGGGCGCCAGGTATTTTATGGCGCAGGCGACCCATCACGACCACTTTTTCAACTACGCATCCAAAGTGAACCGCATGAACAGCGTGAACGTGGGACCGCGCAAGGACATAGCCGCCATGTGGCAGGCGGCCGCCCGGAAGCGGGGGCTGTATTTCGGCCTGACCGAGCACCTGGGCGCCTCGTTTTCGTGGTGGCGGGTCAACAAGGGCTGCGACGCCACCGGGCCTTACGCGGGCGTGCCCTACGACGGCAACGATCCCGCGTACAGGGATTTCTACCACGATAACTATAACGACGGACCGGAAGACCTGACCAAGTTCGCGCACTGGTACACTCCGGATCCCGCATTCAGGGCTTACTGGCTCAGAGCAGTGAAAGAGATGATAGACACGTTTGAGCCGGACATTCTCTACTCCGACGGTTCCCTGCCTTTCGGCAGCAACTGGGACGTGAAGTCCGACGGGATAGACCCCTCCGAGTACGCTTTGGGTCTGGAAGCGGTGGCGTACCTGTACAACAATTCCATCGCCAGGCACGGGAAGAACCAGTCGGTGTACCTTCAGAAGGACAGAAGGCCGGAGATCTACTGTGTGGGTACGCTGGACATAGAGAAGAGCCAGCTGCCCGGCATAATGCCCGAACCCTGGCACACGGACACATGCATAGGCAACTGGTTCTACGACGTGCAGAAACCGTATAAGAGCCCGGAGCAGATAATCGAGATGCTGGCGGACATCATATCCAAAAACGGCACCATGCTGCTCAATATCCTGCAGCGCCCCGACGGCACCATAGACGACGACGCGGAATTCATACTTAAAAAGCTGGCCGAATGGTTCAAAGTGTGCGGTGAAGCGGTGTACTCGACCCGCCCCTGGCGCGTGTTCAGCGAGGGGGAGACCTTCGTGAAGATCGAGGGTTTCAGGGAAGACAAGACCGACTGGACGCCAAGCGACCTGCGCTTCGTGCAGAAGGACGGGCACGTGTACGCGTTCCTGATGGGCGCAAAGGGCGGCGAGACGCTGACAGTGCGCAGTTTCGGCGATCAGGAGGTCCGGTCCGTGGAGCTGCTGGGCTGCGGACAAGTGGAGTACAAACAGGAGTTCGGCGTGCTGCTGGTAAGGCTGCCGGACAGGCTGCCCGTGTTCTGCGCCAACGTTCTGAAAATACGGTTATAATTATATGCAAAAAGAAAAAGCGTCCTCCGGGGGCGCTTTTTCCCTGCCTGTCGGGGCTCAGTCGCTCACGGTCTCCATGGCGGCCACGCAGCGCAGGAGTTCCGGTTCGACCCTGTCCCTGCCGTAGGCGTCCAGGAACCTGTCCGTGTAGCGGGGAGTGCGCAGGTTATAGTTGAGAGACCAGCTGCCCCAGAACAGGTCTATATGCCTGTCCGCGATGCCGGCGCTGCCCAGGTCTATGAAGCCGGAGAAGTCCTTGCCGTCCAAGATGATGTTGGGCAGGCAGAAATCTCCGTGTATAAGCGTGTCCGCCTTGAGCAGCTTAAGACCTTTTTCGGCCCACTGTCCGGCTTCAGCGAAAGAGGAAAACGGATATATCTCTTTTATGTGTTTGGGCTCGTATATGCCTTTTGAGATCCCCGAGGCAACGCCGGAATCGTACGTGTCAAGCCTGTCCTTTACCGGGCAGCCGCCGGTATCGCTGTCGTGCAGACGCCTTAACTGTTCGCCCATTACGGCACAGAGCCGTTCGGGCTCGGCAAGGAGCGACGGGTGAGTGCAGTCCTCGCCGGGCACCCTGCGGGTGACGAGCCAGTCGCAGTCGTCTTTGCGGATATACGCCACAACTTCGGCGGACAGCCCCAGGGAATGGAAATACCCGGTCATGGCGGCTTCCCGTTCCAGGCTACCCGCGGCGCACCTTTTCAGGAACAGGCCGCCCTCCGCCTCGGTATAATACACGCGCGCCGCCTCCGAGCAGCTGCTGTCGTACACGTCGGCGTTCGCGACGAAAGGCCGGATCTCGTCCGGGAATAAAGCGGGGTCGATGACTATCTTTTTGCGGTTCATGCGAGTCCTCCGAAGGAAAATAAGCCGTATGTGCCGTCGCATGCTATTGTATCATAAGTCTCTTGGGCGGGCAAGAAGCGTATGCCTTGCGCCGCGGGGAAGTTTTTCGCGCTTGCATTTAGACCGGCGGGGCATTATAATGATCCTGAACCGGGAACGCCCGGTCCCCGCTCAAGCGAAAAAAGGAGGCTGCCGCGATGTCTTACAAAATGAGCTACGACAAGGACAACCGTTTGATCATATCCGATATAGTGTGCGCCTGCGGTTCGGTGCACAACAAGCCGGACCAGGATATATACGTGGGCGGAGGCATAATCGAAAATACCGCTGGGTACATACAAAAGCGCGCTTACGGCAAAAACTGCGTGCTGGTGGCGGACAACATTACCTGGGACATCGCGGGAAAGAAAGTGAGCGATCTGCTCAAGGCCGCTGGGTTTAATGTGCACGACTGCGTGCTTAAGCGCAAGGAGCGTCTGGAACCCGACGAGACTGCCGTGGGCGAGGTGTTCCTGGCGCTTCAGCCGGACACGGACTTTCTGGTGTCGGTGGGCTCGGGTTCCATAACGGACACCACCCGCGTGGTGGCGGCGAAAGTCAAACTGCCACAGGTGTGCATAGGCACCGCGCCTTCCATGGACGGCTACACCTCTTCCATCTGCCCGCTGACCTACCGCGGGGTGAAGATCCACCGCCCGGGCAAGTGTCCCGAGATAATCATCTGCGATACGGACATACTCAAGACCGCGCCCATGGACATGGTGTGCGCGGGAGTGGGGGACGTGCTGGGCAAATATATCGCCAAGGCGGACTGGAAGATAGGGCGTGCGATAAACGACGAAGTTTACTGCGACGTGTGCGGCGAGATAGTCACCGACGCACTGGAACGCCTGCTGAATAATATAGACGAGATCAAGGCGCGCAGCGAAAAGGGTATAAGGCTGCTGACCGAGGCGCTGCTGCTATCCGGCATGACCATAATGATAATCGGGCACACCTGGGCGGTGGCGTCGGTAGAACACAACGTGGCGCACTACTGGGAAATGATGCAGATGTTCAGGGGCAAGCCTGCGCCCGGGCACGGCGCGTCGGTAGGCGTGTCCACGCTGCTGGTATGGCCCGTATTCAAACGATTTGCCAAAGAGGACCTTTCATTGCTGGACCCGGACGCCGTGCGCAAAGGCGCGATCAGCCGCGAAGCGCGGGTGGAGTGGATGAACAGGGCTTACGGTCCCGCTGCCCAGCCTATAATTGATGAAAACGAGGGAGATTTCCTGTCCTGGGAGGAGCAGGAGCGCCGCATAAAGCGGGCCCAGACGCGGTTCGGCGAAATAAAGCAGTGCATAGACGAGATGCCGCCCGTTTCCGTGATAGAGGACGCCATGCGCCGCCTGGGCGCGCCCATGACGCCCGGAGAGCTGGGTATAGACACGGAACTGCTCAACACTTCCATGCGCTGTGCCAAGGATTACCGCACGCGCTACACCCTGTTCAAGCTCATAAGCGAATGCGGGCTTGAGGATAAGTATCTTGAGGACTACCCGCTTGTTTGACAAAATCTGACATTTCCCCGCGATAAAGCGCAGCGCCCGGACCTGTACGGTCCGGGCGCTGTGTCATATGCGCGCGAAAATCTGAAACGTCAGTTGTCCCGGAGTAACGCGGGATCCTGCGCCGAGATGTTCACCGAACCGTTGCTGTCCCAGATGGTGGTCTCGACCTCCGCCTGCCCGCCGTCGTGCAGGGCGGAAAACGCGCCTACCGCCCTGAAGGGCAGGTTGTCCTTGACCGCTAGATGGGCGGGCTTGACCGCGGGCTCCTTCTTGTCGAGCCTCGGCGGATGCCCCAGCTGTTTCACGTAGGCACGGTAAAACGCCGTGTAGTCCCCGAAACCCGATGCCTGGCACGCTTCGGCGGCGCTCAGGCCGTTCAGCAGCAGCTGCTGGGCGTATTTTAGCCGGCAGCGGTTCACGTATTCCATTACGGTATAACCGGTCTGCCGGCTGAAACGCAGATTGAGTTTGCCTTTTGATACATAAAAACGCCCGGCTACGTCTCCCAGCGTGAGCTTTTTGGTCAGGTTCTGGTGTATATAGGTGAGCACCTCGTCAAGGTCTCTGAGCCCGGCATGGAACACCTGCGTATCTCCGGGCAGCGACTCCGCGCCGGCGCACAGCATCAGCCGCAAAAGTATTGCTTCCGTCAGCGTTTCCACACCTGCGAGATGCGCGGACTTGGGCAGTTCGTACAGGCGGTCAAATTCCTCGAACAGAGGTTTCAGGTTCAGTTTTTTGGCGTCGGGGGTATAGTGTTTGAGCGTTCCGCCCTCGCCGTACAGGTTTTGCAGGGTGGGTAGCGCGCCCATTAGCAGTTTGCGCCGGTTCATCCTTATGACGTCTTCAGTAAAATGCAGGGTGTAGCGCTCATAAGGTTTGTCGCTCAACACGTGTATGCCGTGAAACACGTTGGGCACGACTATGATGAAGCTGTCGGGCTGCATACTGTATATCGCTCCGTCATAAAGAAACTTGACGTCGCCCGACACGAAATAATACAGCTCGTAGAACGGGTGGCTGTGTATAAGGAAGTTTTCGCTGGGCACATGGCTTATGTCGTGCGCCGCGCCGTATATGGATGACGAAAAAACCTTGTGCATGCTCCGGCGCTACCTCCAGCCGCTTTGATATGCCGTCTGCGTATCTCCGCTCCGGCGCCTTTATGATACCACAGCGGGGAGCAAAGCACAATTCAAAAGATTGTAAAAATAAACGGCTTTTTGCCTGAGATAACGCTTCTGTTGCACATTTTGTACACTGTAAAGCGGTCAACTCACGCCAACACCCTGCTGACACGGATATTTTTGCAATGTATTCCGATATTTTTGCAATGGACACCGGCTGCGGGGGAGTCTATAATGAGCATTAGGTTAAGAGATTGTTTTTTTACTGTTTGAACCTCTCGGAACACGCAAATGTTCCGCGATAATATGACAAGGAGGCACCACAATCATGAAAAAAGCATTGGCCATCGTGCTGGCGCTGTGCCTGTTGCTGTCGGTATCCTCAGCCTTCGCGCTTGAGCTGCTGCCGGCGGGCGACACCTATCCCATCGACACGGACGCAACTATCTCCTGGTACGTGCAGGCCAGCCTTAGCCCGCATGACGTTTACGCGGACTGGACGCAGTCTCCCTTCCATACCGGGCTGAGCGAAAGGACCGGCGTGAAGATCGACTGGTCTTTCCCCACCACCGGCGCTGACGGCGGCACTTACACCAACACGCTGCTGGCCGAGCCCGCCACCCTGCCCAACATACTGGGCGTGAGCAAGATGAGCGATGCCGCCATGTACATCGACGAAGGCATCATCTGGGACATCTCCGACTACATCGACGAATATGCACCCGCGTACTACGCCTTCCTGCACACCAATCCCGCCTACGACAAAGCGCTCAAGACCGACGACGGCAAATACTACGCTTTCGGCTTCTTCCGTGAGGACGGCGGCTGGAACGACTCCTACCGCGGCCCGGTAGTGCGCACCGACTGGCTGGAAGAGCAGAACCTGGAGATCCCCAAGACCATCTCCGAGTTTGAAAACGTGATCCGCGTGTTCAACGAAGCCTACGGCGCGCAGTTCACCTTCGCCTGGAGCCGCTTCAAGGAGGGCTCCCTGGAAGGCGCTTTCGGCGCTTATGCCACCTCTGACGCCACCTGGTTCATTAAGGACGGCGAAGTCGGCCTGGGCAACACCACCGAAGAGTGGCGCGCCTACGTATCCTGGCTGCGCAAGCTGAACGAGGAAGGCCTGTTCGACCAGGACAACTTCTCCCTGACCGATACCACCATAAAAGCCAAGGTACACGACGACAAGGTCGGCATCTCCATGACCTCCATGGGCCAGCTCAACAACTGGAACAAGGAAGAAGTTGCCGCGGGCCGTGAGCCTGTCTGGATCGGCATTCCCTATCCCACCGACGATGAGGGCAATATCAGCTCCATCTTCGGCGGCAGCGGCATCGGCGGCTATACCTACATGATCAGCAAGACCGCCGACGAAGAGACCATGAAGCTGTGCCTGCAGGTGCTGGATTACGCCTACACCCAGGAGGGCTTCCTCTACTGGAACTTCGGCGTGCAGGG
>JAFWUC010000048.1 GCA_017518705.1 Clostridia bacterium | reverse complement strand
CGCCTGGCCCTGCTGGGACAACGCGATGGTGATCGCAGCAGTCAGCGTGGTCTTGCCGTGGTCAACGTGTCCGATCGTGCCGATGTTTACATGCGGCTTCGTGCGCTCAAATTTTGCCTTTCCCATGGTAATCAGTCCTCCCAGAATGTGTGGATAATCGCTCAAGTGGAGCGGGTGATGGGAATCGAACCCACGTTATCAGCTTGGGAAGCTGGAGCTCTGCCATTGAGCTACACCCGCGCACTTTCATGCAGAGTTTATTGTACACGCGCAAATCCTGTTTGTCAACACATTCGCCGCGTTAAAATACAGTTGCGTGTTATTTCTTGAAAAAAACAGGCTTAAAAAACGCATTTTCGCGGGTCTTGGGTATTAACCCGGGGCAGGAAATGTGATATAATGGATAATGCTATAATCTTGCAGAAAAGGAAGACTGCCATGCCTCCCGTCAAAGCCAAAAGCAACCTGTTTAAGAAAGATGAGACCGTGCTGCCGTTTTTCAGCGTGCATCCCCGCACAAAGCTGGGCGCCATCCTTCGCATAACGCTCACCGTGTTCATGCTCGTGTGCGCCCTGCTCACGTTCGTGGCGGGAAAGACGGGCTACACCCTCGCCAAATACTGGGACTGGCAGCTGCTGGTATACTTTATCCCCGTCGCGCTGATCTTCGCCCTGATCATACTCGCGCTGTACAAGCGGCTGAAGACGCCCATCCAGAAGATAATCGTGGGCATCGTCGCGGTGATGATATTCGTGTTCGGCATCTCGCTGGCTTCCACGATGATGAACCTGTGGCCGCTGCTCACCCTGCAGCAGGCGGGCACTTCCATGCCCTCCCCCACCGGCAGGCTGAGTTTCCAAACCGACGGCTACAACGAGCAGCTGGTGATGCTGCGCATGTTCGCCACCCCTGACGAATACAAAGTAAGCGACACCGTGCAGGAAAACGGCGAGCCCCAGAAACTGTATCCCTACCATACCGACTGCTACGTCTACACCGCGAAAGGCGCGGAAGGCGAAAACGCCGAGGTCACGGGCAGCATTTCCGTGGACAAAACTTCCAGCTTCAAGATCGAGCCCGAATGGACTGGCGAAAACACCCTCAGGTACTACATAGCCCAGGATTCTCTGGGCACGGGCAGCGGCGAGATAACCGTGACGTTCCCGGAAAAAGCCGAGTTCGGCGAAGCCAATCCCGCCGAAAAGCCCGTAAGCACCCAGACAAATCCCTCGGGCACGCATTCCGCCGCCCTGTTCAGGGAAGACGGCTTCTTCACGACCTACCAGCCCGTGTACAACATGTCCCAGGACAGCCTTAAAAAAGTGTACACCTGCTATCCCGCCACGCTGTTCTACAGCGTCATCAAAATGAACACCCGCGTGGAAGGCGTCATCGAAGTCGCCCCCTACGGCCAGCTCAAGGACATCAAGGTCTCCATCGCTGACGAAGGCGTGCTCCTGGTGGCGCCGGGCGACAACAGCGTGGACACGAGCGGCGAGATACGCATCTATCTCAACGAGAAAGCGATACTAAATACAACGGACAATACCGAACAGGAGGAAAACAAATGAGCATTGCCGCGTACATCGACAACACCCTGCTTAAGGCGGACGCCACTCCCGAAATGATCAAACGCATCTGCGCGGAGAGCGTCGAACTCAAGACCGCCAGCGTTTGCGTGAACCCCGCCTACGTGCCCCTGGTAAAACAGTGCCTGGAAGGCAGCGGCGTGAAGACCTGCTGCGTGATAGGCTTCCCTCTCGGCATGAACGCCACCCGCGTCAAGGCGTTT
The DNA here is from genome assembly GCA_017518705.1 of Clostridia bacterium. The sequence continues at coordinate 605 of JAFWUC010000048.1, read as the reverse complement.
GAGGCCGCTTCCGCCGTGGAAGACGGCGCTGAGGAACTGGACATGGTCATCAACGTGGGCATGCTCAAAGCCGGCGACGCCGCTTACGTCAAAGACGACATCAAGGCCGTGGTGGACGCCGCGAAAGGCCGCCTGGTGAAGGTTATAATCGAGACCTGCCTGCTCACTGACGAGGAAAAGGTGCTGGCCTGCCGCCTGGCCAAGGAAGCCGGCGCGGACTTTGTAAAGACTTCCACCGGCTTTTCCACCGCCGGCGCCAACGCCCACGACATCGCCCTCATGCGCAGCACCGTCGGCCCCGAGATGGGCGTGAAAGCCTCCGGCGGCGTAAGGGACTACGCTTTTGCCATGGAGCTCATCAACGCGGGCGCCAGCCGCATAGGCGCCTCCAGCGGCAAGAAGATCGCCGAAGGCGAACAGGCCGCGAAGTAACGCGTTCCCAAAACCATAAAGGCTGCCCGCGAAATGATATGCTTCCTTTTGAGGATACAGAAAAAGAAAAACTGCACCTCAGAAGGGAGCTATTCTTATGCGGAAGAGGAACATATCCCCTGAAAGACTTATTGAAGCAATAAAAGAATACATTGATGGAAAAGGATCTTTCG
>JAFWUC010000047.1 GCA_017518705.1 Clostridia bacterium | reverse complement strand
TATCGCGAGAGTGATCCTCCAGAGTCTTGCACACGTCCACGAACTGAGCGTATGCCTCGGGGAACTTCTGCTCCATCTCCTGGATGGGCATGGGAGTACGGACGCCGGCAACCACGTCTTCGCCCTGAGCGTTGGTCAGGAACTCACCCATCAGCTTCTTTTCGCCGGTCGCGGGGTCGCGTGTGAAGGCGACGCCGGTGCCGGAGTTGTTGTTGAGGTTGCCGAACACCATGGGCATTACGTTGACGGCGGTGCCCCAGGAATAGGGGATGTCGTTGTCGCGGCGGTAGACGTTGGCGCGGGGATTGTCCCAGGAACGGAACACGGCCTTGATCGCGCCCATCAGCTGCTCTTTGGGATCAGAGGGGAAGTCGCTGCCGATCTTGCTCTTGTACTCGGCTTTGAACTGAGACGCCAGCTCCTTAAGGTCGTCCGCGGTGAGCTCTATATCGTACTGGATGCCGCGCTTTTCCTTCATTTCGTCGATCAGCTGCTCAAAGTACTTTTTGCCGACTTCCATGACTACGTCGGAATACATCTGGATGAAACGGCGGTAGCTGTCGTATACGAAGCGGGCAAACTTGGGGTCGGGGTTGCCGGCGATCATGGCGGCGACCACGTCGTCGTTAAGACCCAGGTTCAGGATGGTGTCCATCATGCCGGGCATGGAGGCTCTGGCGCCGCTTCTTACGCTGACCAGCAGGGGGTTTTTGAGATCGCCGAACTTCTTGCCGTTGATCTCTTCCATCTTGGTGATATAGGTCATTATTTCGGCCTGGATCTCGGGATTGATCTGACGGCCGTCTTCATAATACTGAGTGCAGGCTTCGGTGGTTATGGTAAAGCCCTGGGGGACGGGCAGGCCGATATTGGTCATTTCGGCCAGGTTGGCGCCTTTGCCGCCCAGCAGGTTGCGCATGGTCGCGTTTCCTTCGGTGAACAGATATAAATACTTGGTTGCCATGGGTTTCCTCCCAAAAAATGATTTGTGTCTAAACTCACAAAAAAACATTATACACCCATTTTATTGGGTTTTCAAGCAAAAATGCGATTATTTGACGTTGATAATGTTAAAAAAGGGGACGAAACCCTTTTTGTGAGGTTCCGTCCCGCCCGCGGGACATAAAACGTCCCGATGTACGCAGCCGTTTATTCGCGCGTTGATTGATTTCAAAACAGAAGGGTAAAGATCATTTGCTATACGCGAAGTCGTAGGCTTCGCGCACAAAGCTTTGAAATTCATCGTCCAGCTCATCCGGGCTGCTGACGACGAAATGGTGCGTCCATCTGCCCGGATACGCTTCGACCTTCATGGCGGCGCGGTCGGAGTCCAGACAGTAGGGGAGACAAAGGGTTATCACAATGTAGCCTTCCGGCAGGTCGGCTTTGCGCCTGACCGCCGCAAACGAGACGCAGGCGAAAACGTGCCGGTTGAAAAAAGAGATCTGCGTTTTGCGGACGCGTTTGTTCACAACGGGCAACGCAGTGTCCAGAAATCTCTCGAACTCGAGAAAGATGGGCAGCGCCGCGCTGTGCCCCTCAAAAAACATGAGCGTGTCGGTATCGGTCATAAGCATTATACGCTGCTGCGGCTTTCTGCCGCTTCGATGATCACGTGTACGCTGTCCCCGTCGCCTTTGCCCAGGCGTGACCTTATGGACTTCAGGACACCTATGATATAGCACACGGAGCCGTCGGGGTTCTTTACGCCCATATTCACTATGCTGCCCTCGTAGGGGATCCCGTCGAACTGCGCGCGAACTTTTATGCGGCCTTTCCCGAATTCCTTTCGGATATCCAGCGGGAATTCCACATAGGCTCCGCCGTTATCCGCCTGTTCGCGGATGACGGCGTCGTATTCGTACCACACCGTCAGACTTTGATCCCGTCGAGTTCTTCGGTCAGGCGGCAGATCTCGTCAATAACGGAACCGATATAGTCGATGGTGGCGTTTAACGGACCGTCGGTGGTGATGTCGAAGCCCGCGATCCTTGCCAGACCAACGGGGTCCTGCGTGCCGCCGGCGGAGAGGAACTTTTTCCAATCGTCCACGGCGCTTTGGCCTTCTTTTTCTATGCGCAGCATGGCCTGGGTCGCCACGGTGAGCCCGGCGCTGTAGGTGTAGGAGTACAGGCCCATGTAGTAGTGAGGCTGGCGCATCCAGGTGAGTTCCGCGCCTTTGGGGATATCCACGTCTTCGCCCCAGAACAGTTCCAGGTTTTTGCGGAACAGGTCGCTAAGTATATCAGCGTTCACGCTGCCGCCGGCGTCTATGATGCGGTAAACTTCCCTCTGATACCAGGCTTCCCGCAGGTGGGTGACGAAGTTGTGATAGTAAGTGTTGCTTATCAGGTTGGACAGCACCCAGCGGCGGAAACGCTTGTCGCCGCTTGTATGGGTAAGGTGGCGGGCAAGCAGCAGCTCGTTCATGGTGGAAGGCGCTTCGACAAGGTACATGGAAGGATCTCTGTCGTAATAAGACTGCGCCCTGTCGCCGTACATGGACTGACCCGCGTGCCCCAGTTCGTGGGCTATGGTGAACACGTCGGACATGCGGTCGTTCCAGTTGAGCAGTATAAACGAGTTTTTGCGGTACAGGCCGGAGCAGAAGCCGCCTGTGCTCTTGCCCATGTTCCGGGCAAAATCGATCCAGCGCTCATTATACGCCCTGTCAACCATCTGCACATAGTCTTCGCCCAGTATGGACAGGCCTTCCCGCACGTATTTGCGGGACTCTTCTATGGTGACTTTGGGGTCGTACTCCGGGTCCACCGCGATCTTAAGGTCCGCGAAGGACACCTTGTCCAGTCCGTGCTTTTTCTCCAGCAGTTTGGCGTAGCGGCACATATGCGGCGCGAGTTTTTGAGTGATCAGGTCGATCTGGCGGTCGTACATTTCCCGCGTGACCTTCTGGCGGAACAGCAGGCTGTCGAACACGTCGCTGAATCTTCTAAGCTCAGATATGGTCTTCTCCTGCGTGACGCAGGAGTTGTACGCCGCCGCGGTGGTGTTTTTATACTTTTCCAGTGTGCCGTAGAACGCGCGGAACGCGGCGCGGCGCACCTTCGTATCGGCTTCCAGCTCATAATCGTCCTCGAACAGAGAATAACCCAGAGGGTATTCCCTGCCGTCCACGGTAAAGGGCTCGAAGCTGATATCAGCGAGCTTCATGGTGTTATAGACGTCGTAGGGCAGACTAAGCGCCCTGTCCAGCGCGGCGAGCGTCTTTTCCGTTTCGGGAGAGAGCATGTGCGCCTTTCTGGCGATAAGATCCTGAAGGTGGACGCGGCAGCCTTTGGCTAAGCTCAGGGCTTTATCCAGCTCTTCGTCGGGCGCCAGGATTATCTCGCTGTCCACAAAGGACATGGAGCTGAACATGCGGGTGGTTTCGTCGCTGACTTTTTCATCCCGTTCCCTGAGCTTGTTGTCGGTATAATCAGTTTCCACGGCAAGCCCTGAGTAAGACCAGATGCGGTCGATCGCCTGGAGTATGAGCTCCATGTCGTCCAGACATTTCACGATCGTTTCAGCGGTATTCAGTTTTCCCGAATAAGTATCGCAGAACTGCTTTACGCCGATTTTTGTTCTTTCAAGCTCCTCCCACATGAGCTTTTCTTCCGGATAGATGAGGGAAAGATCCCAGGTCTCCCTGACGGGCACATCCTTGCGGGCGCACAGCTGCATACAGATACCTCTTTCTGCCGGATGAGGCTCACAGTCCCGCCGCTCCGGCCTGCTATGAAACACATATTATCCGATGGGCGGGAGATTTTCAAGACGGTAATCGTAAATAAGTAAAAAACCGTGCGGACACGCCCAATAAAACAATTAACATGCAGATGCTTGACACGGTAAAAGCGTCTGATATAATCATTAGCCGATAACAAGCCTTATCAAGAGTGGTTGAGGGACGGGCCCTGTGAAACCCGGCAACCGGTTCAAACCGGTGCCAATTCCCGCAAGGCGCAAGCCTTGGAAGATGAGGCGGGGATCTGTATGTGAAAACCCGCCTGTAACGGCGGGTTATTAGTTTATTACGGAAGGATTTTTGAACCAAATGAGAAAACTGTTTACCAGCGAATCCGTCACCGAAGGGCATCCCGATAAGGTGTGCGACCAGATATCGGACAGCATACTGGACGCCATACTTGCCAAGGATCCCAACGCCCACGTGGCCTGCGAATGCTGCGCCACCACGGGGCTCATAATGATAATGGGCGAGATCAGCACGGACTGCAACGTGGATTACGCCGCGATCGCCCGCAAAAAGGTGCTGGATATCGGCTATACCAGAGCCAAATACGGTTTTGACGGGGAAAGCTGTTCTGTGCTGGTGTGCGTGGACAAGCAGTCTCCGGACATCGCCATGGGCGTTAACAATGCCCTGGAAGGCAGAAACGAAAACCTCAGGGACACCGGCGCAGGCGACCAGGGCATGATGTTCGGCTTTGCCTGCAACGAGACTCCGGAGCTCATGCCCATGCCCATAGCTCTGGCGCACCGCATCACCCGCCGCCTGGCGGAAGTCCGCAAAAACAAAACGGTGGGCTATCTGCGCCCCGACGGAAAAGCCCAGGTGACGGTCGAGTACGAAGGCAACAAGCCGGTAAGGGTAGACACGGTGGTCCTGTCCACCCAGCATAATCCCAAGGTCGGCCAGCCGCAGATCGAGAAAGACATGACCGAGCTGGTCATCAGGCACGAGATCCCCGCGGAACTTATGGATGAAAACACACGCTTCCTGATCAACCCCACCGGCAGGTTCGTGGTGGGCGGCCCCCAGGGCGACAGTGGGCTCACGGGCAGGAAGATCATAGTGGACACTTACGGCGGAATGGGACGTCACGGCGGCGGCGCGTTCAGCGGCAAGGATCCCACCAAGGTGGACCGCTCCGCGGCGTATGCTGCGCGTCACGCCGCCAAGAACGTGGTGGCGGCGGGGCTTGCCGAAAGGTGTGAGATACAGCTCGCTTACGCTATCGGCGTTGCCAAGCCCGTGAGCGTCATGGTGGACACTTTCGGCACGGGCAAACTGCCGGACGACGAACTGGCCAGGAAAGTGAGCAAGGTGTTCGACTTCAGGCCCGCGGCCATAATCGAACGGCTGGGGCTGAGGGCGCCGATCTACGCCCAGACTGCCGCTTACGGCCACTTTGGCCGGACAGACGTGGACTTCAGCTGGGAAAGGCTGGACTACGTGGACAAGCTGCTTGCGGAGTAAAACGTCCGGAAAAAACGGGAGCCTGTCAGGCTTTGGGAGGGACTGATATGCGGAAGATCGTCTTTGCCGACACGGAACTGGAAGTGTCGCCCCTCGGTCTCGGCACCGCCCAGTACGGCACGGGAGTGGAGGAGGAAGAAGCTTTCCGGCAGCTGGACAGGTACGCCGAGATAGGCAACCTTATCGATACCGCCCATGTGTACGGCGACTGGGTGCCCGGCGAGCGCTACCGTAGCGAAAGAGTTATCGGCAGATGGCTTAAGCGCACCGGCAAGCGCGATAAGGTAGTGATAAGCACCAAGTGCGCCCATCCTCCGCTAAGCGATATGACGGCTTCCCGGCTCGGGAAAGCGGAGATAATCAAAGATGCGGACGAGAGCCTGTCTGCGCTTGGCACGGATCACATAGATATCTTGTTTCTGCACAGGGACGACGTTTCGCTGCCTGCGGAAGAGATCCTTTCCACGCTCGAGTACCTGCGCAGGGAAGGAAAGATCTGTTATTACGGCTGTTCCAACTGGACGCTGGACAGGATAAAGCAGGCGGAGACCGCCGCGCGGAAGTGCGGGTTCAAGGGCTTCGTGTGCAACCAGCTGATGTGGAGCCTGGCAAAGGTGGATTATAAAAACGTGGGCGACAAGACCCTGGTGCCTATGGACAGACCCACGTTCGACTATCATGTATCCCGCGGCATGGCCGCAATGGGCTACAATGCGCTGGCCAACGGCTTTTTCACGAAGAAAAGCAGGGGGGAAACACTGAGACCCGGGGTGTCCGCCAAATTCGATACGCCAGAAAATGCAAGGATCCTCGAAAAGCTTACGAAGCTTTCGGAGGAATACGGGCTTGGGATTACGGAAATGTGCATACTTTATTTCACCGCGCAGCCGTTCCCGGCCGTGCCGCTGGTGTCTTATTCAAGCAGGGCGCAGATGGAAGAAGCGCTCGGTGTGCTTAAGACCGAACCTCCGGCGGAGCTGCTAAAGGAACTGTCCGCGCTGTGAAAACAGACAGCCGGGAGCAAACGCTCCCGGCTGTCTTCATTTTTGCCGTTATTCCGCCCAATATACCCTGCCGCTTCTGCGGGGAGCGGGCTTGGGGATATCGCCGTCGATATAGCCCACGGCGCAGTGGCCTACGCCTTCCCATTCGCCTTCCACGCCCAGGGATCTGAGCCAGTCTTTCCATTCGTCCTGCTCGAATTCCTGCCGTGCGCGGTTTATCCAGATGCTGCCAAGGCCCAGCGCGTGGGCTGCGAGCATCATGTTTCCCATCACCAGGCTGCCGTCATAGGCGCGGTTGCCCGAGTTTTTGTCCGCCAGCACTATCAGTATGGCGGGGGCGCCGTAGAAGGGATCGAAACCCTCCTGCCAGCCGCCTATCCTGCAGTTGGCGGCAGCCAGTTTATCCCTGATCGCCTTATCGGTGACGGCGACGGTTATCGTGCCCTGCTTGCCCATGCTGTTAGCTGCGTAGAGCCCGGCTTCGATTATCTGTTCCAGATCTTCCTTTTTGGGCAGCTCGGGCTTGAACTTGCGCACGCTCCTGCGTTGCTTTATGGCTTCGATTATATCGTTCATCGTATCGCTCCTTTCTAAATGGCTTTGCCTGCGGGGGACTGCCTTGATTTATACCAAGCGTGCAAGACCCGCGTCGACTTCAGCTTTGGTCGGGATGGACGGGGAGGCGCCGGGGCGTGAGACGGCGAGCGCGGCGGCGTAAGAGGCGCGCTTAAGCGCCTGCTTTAGTGGCCGGCCTTCGATTATGCCCGCCAGGAAAAAACCTGTGAAAGTGTCTCCGGCGGCGGTGGTGTCAACTGCGTCTGCGCTGAACGCTTCCTGTCGGATTTTCTCGCCACCGCTTATCCATACCGAGCCGTTTTCGCCCAGTGTAAGCACGATCCTGCACGAAGGCAGCGCTTCGGACAGGCCGGCCTCGAGGCTGTCCGTGTCAAAATGCTTGCCCGTATGTTCCAGATACTGGGAAGCCTCGATCTCGTTGAGCAGCAGGTAGTCGGCCTGCGGTATCAGAGGATACAGGCTTTCGCTCATGGGGGAGGGATTTAAGCAGATCGTCATGCCCTTTTCCCTGGCTTTGGCGACGATCTGAGGCAGGCAGTTTATCTCGTTTTGCAGCACCAGCATATCGCCGCTGCCGAAAGGAGCGAATACGGAATCTATCTGGAGCGGCGTGACGCTTTGATTGGCTCCCCCGTACAGCAGGATGCAGTTGTTGCCGCAGGCGTCGTTCTGGATGATCGCGTGACCGGTCTTGATGTCGGTATGTACCGTGACAAGGTCCGTATTCACTCCCGCCCGGTCCAGTTCGTCCAGCAAAAACGCGCCGTCTTCCCCGATATTGCCCGCGTGATACACGCAGGCGCCCGCGCGTGCCAGCGCCACGGACTGGTTAAGCCCCTTCCCGCCGCTGAATACGCCGAGCCTTGTGGAAGCGAGCGTTTCGCCCGCTTTTACGAAATGGGGGGCCTGATACACATAGTCTATGTTCAGAGAGCCGAAATTCAGTACCTTCACGGCGGTATCCTTTCATTGGCGGGCGATTTGGAACATCTTTATGCGTTCAATTGTATCACACGGGGAAGGTTTTGACAATAAAAAACATCCGCCCGCTGTATGGGACGGATGCTTGAAAAAAAACGGTCATTCCGCGGCGGCTTCGGCCATGGCGACAACGTTTGCCACGGGAACTTCGGGGAGTATGGACTCGTGGCTGGGAGAGACCACGTAGTTTTCACCGAACAGATCCATTAAGCGGCGCACTTCGTCCTTTACCTGCTGCGGAGTGCCGAAAGGCATGATCCGCTGGGTGTCCACGCCGCCCACGAACACGATCTTGCCGTTGTACTTGCGGGACAGGGTGACCGCGTCCATATTCGCGGCACGCGCCTGTATGGGGTGCAGCGCGTCCACGCCCGCGTCTATCAGGCGGGGGATTATGCGCTCTATGGAACCGCAGGAGTGCAAAAGCACCTTCATGCCGTAGCGATGCGCCTGCTGCGTGAATCGGGCAAAATACGGCATAACGAAGCGGTCGAACAGTTCGGGGGAGATCAGCATGTCTTTCTGGGAACCGAAATCGTTGCCGAAAAAGAACATATCGATCTTATCCGCCGCCATGGAGAACAGCTTTTCGTTGGTGTTATAATAGAAATCGGCGACGTGTTCGGTCACGGCTTCCACCACGTCGGGATCCGTGTACATCTTGACGAAGTAGTTTTCCATGCCGAAAAAGTCGCATACGATATGGAAAAAACAGCTCCATGAGCCGGAAAGCGTGGCCTGCCCCCTGGCGTGGGTGGCGTCCAGCTGTTCGATGGTGCGGGTGAAATCCAGGTACTTCTCGTCCGGCCAGTCGAACGCCTCGACTTCGCTTACGTCTTCGCAGTCGCCGAACACGCCGGGCTGTGAAAGACTTTTGCGCTCCTTGCCGCCCAGCACGTCCCACAGCGGTTTGCCTTCGGGATGCGTCCACATGCCGAATTCTTCCGGCATGACCCAGCGGCAGCTGTCGCCCAGCATGAGACCCATCTCAAAGTCGTTTTTTACGCCCAGTTCGCTGAAGATCCGGTCGCGGCACTTCCAGTTGGGATTGCCGTGCCAGAATCCGCAGTGATCGCTTTTGTAGGACAGGATATCAGTCAGTCTTTCCCGGCCATTCATATGCGAACCTCCCGACTCATGCGAAAGCAGTTTATTTTCCTTCCGGTATCTCGCCTGCTTTCCTCAGGGCGATCTTCGTGATCACGGGGCCAACCAGTTCGAACACCAGCACGCCTGCCAGTACGATAGTGTTGACCTGGGAAGCCAAAGAAGGAAATCTGGCGGAGACCAGCGATGCCATACCTATCGCGACGCCCGCCTGGGGCAGCAGGGTGAGACCCAGGTAGTGTCTTATATGCTTGTCCGCCTTTACGCTGACCGCGCCAAGGAACGTGCCGCCCCACTTACCCAGGGATCTGAGCAGCAGGTACGCTACGCCTATAAGCCCCACTTGGGGCAGCACGCCCAGGTCCAGCTGTGCGCCGCTCAGCACGAAGAAAAGCAGGAACAGCGGGGGAGTGAAGCGGTCGCACTGCTCCATGAGCACGTCTCTCTGCTGGCTCATGTTCACCATCATGGCGCCGATCATCATGCACACCAGCAAACTGGAAAGACCCAGCAGGTCGCACAGCCCGACGCCGAGGAAAACCAGAGCGATGGACAGCGCCAGCCGGTTTCCGCGGCTCTGGAAGAACCTGGCGCCGTAAGCCAGTATAATGCCCAGCACCGCGCCCAGCGCTATGCTGCCGAATATCTCGATAAGCGGAGTAAGCAGCATGCTTTTGACGCTGATCTGGCCGCCCAGCATGCCTTCTGCCACGCTGGCGGACACGCTGAACACGATAAGACCCAGCGCATCGTCCATAGCCACGACGGGCAGCAGCATGCGGGTCACGGGGCCGTCCGCCTTATACTGCCTTACCACCATGAGCGTGGCGGCGGGGGCGGTAGCCAGGGCGATGGCGCCCAGGATAAGAGACAGGGGAGTGTCGACGCCAAACAGGATCAGCCCCGCGTCCACGCACAGCGCCGTGGAGAGACCCTGGCACAGGGTGATGGTGAGAGGCGCTTTGCCGATCTCTTTTAAGTAGCTCAGGCGGAACTCGCCGCCTATGGAATACGCGATAAAGCCCAGCGCGGCCTCGGACACGATGCCCAGGGAGGCGGCGTTGGCTTTGGAGACGACCCCGCCCACGCAGGGGCCGATCAGCAGGCCGGCCACCAGAAAGGCGGTAACGTTGGGCAGTTTTACAAGCTTTGCTGCGCGGCTCAGCACAAGCCCCGCCAGCATCATAATCCCTATGATAATAAGCGAGTTCATTTGCGTTTGTCTAGTCCTTCCACCATGGTCAGGGGCAGCGCGAACATTATGCCGGTGTCGGGACTGTCCAGTCCGCCCGTGACCTTGTTAACGATATTTTTTGCCTTGTCCACATGTTCGTCTTTGAGCACCATGAAAATAGTTTTGCTTTGGCGGCGTTCGGGGTTCAACAGAGCCCTGAGTCCCGCGAAGAAAGGCACGTCCTCGTCGCTGTTAAGAAGGATGCGCGCCATACCGGTGGATTCCAGCACTGTTGCGCCGGTGAGCCCGTTTTCGCAGAACTCCTCCAGCAGTCGCTCAAGGTATTCCGTGCGGTTAAGTACAAATACGAATAGCTGCATAGTGTCGCTCCTTTCACATTTGCCAAACGGGGATTATATACCCAAATAATTACGCTTTTATGAAGCTTTGTATAAATAACATCGTCTCTGCTGACAGAGACGATGAAAAACTACATATCCCGGGTGACTATGATGTCGATCCCCGTTCCGAGCACGTTTTTTACGGCAGCGTCGCCGCGCTTTACGGGGGAAACGAGCGTCACGTTCTCGATCTCGCGGCTCACGTCCATAAGCAGCGGCTTTTTGATGGGCGCCGAGCTTTTGACAGGACAGCGGGGCAGGGAAGCGCCCGTGATCCTTACCGTGCCGGTATAGGTCCTGCGGGGGTCGAGTATCTCGCTTCTGCCGTAAGCTTCGCCTCTGGGGCAGGAATTGCCCGTGACCGCGCCGGTCGCCTCGTCCACTGTTAAACGGCAGCCCCTGGGACATACGATGCAAATCATTTCAGCCATGTTCAAGCCTCCGAAGCGCTCACGCTGATATCGCCCTGCGCCTTGTCAAATACGTCTTTGGAGAGGAAGATGTTTTCCATTTCGCCGGGGGACATGCTGAGCCGTTTAAACGACACCAGCTCCTGCCCCGAAGGGTCCGTCACCCTTATGACCGACGCGCCCAGCTTGTTCCTGACCCTGAAGAACAGCTTCACGCTGTTTTCGAGCCTGCCCGGACGGATGCGCTGGGGCACGGTGTAGGTCACGTTCTGTCCGTTAAGCACACGCACGCAGGTCTCGTTGGCAGGTGCGCCGGACAGCACGAAATCCGCGGCTCCTTCGCCCGCCTTCGAGCTTTCCTCGGATACGTAATCCACCAGGTCGTGCACGTGCACCACGTTGCCGCCTGCGAATACGCCTTTCATAGAGGTCTCCATGTTCTCGTAAACCACGGGTCCGTTAGTGCGGGGGTCGATCTCTATGCCCACCTCGCGGCTCAGCTCGTTTTCGGGGATCAGACCCACGGACAAAAGCAGAGTGTCGCAGTCGAACACCATTTCCGTGCCGGGTATGGGAGCGCGGTTTTCGTCCACCCGGGATACCGTCACAGAGGACACGCGCCCGTTCGAGGCGGTCACGTCGGTGACGGTGTGGTTCAGGTACAGGGGAATGTCAAAGTCCTTCAGACACTGGGAAATGTTGCGGGCGAGGCCGCTCGAGTGGGGCATTATCTCAACGCAGCACAGCACCTTCGCGCCTTCCAGAGTGAGCCTTCTGGCCATTATAAGGCCTATGTCGCCGGAACCCAGTATCACTACACGCCTTGCGCACATATAACCCTCGAGGTTGATATACCTTTGGGCGGTGCCGGCGGTGAACACGCCCGCGGGACGGTCGCCGGGTATGGATATGGCGCCTCTGGGACGCTCGCGGCAGCCCATGGCCAGGAAGATGCTGGAAGCCGAGTATACCTGATAGCCTCTTTCCGCGGATACGGTGTGCACCTGCCTGTCGGGGGTGATGTGCAGCACCATGGTGTCGCAGATCAGCTCTATGGTGGTGTCTTTGAGCCTGTCGATGAACTTGAGCGCGTACTCGGGGCCGGTCAGTTCCTCTTTGAAGCGGTGCAGGCCGAAACCGTTGTGGATGCACTGGTTGAGTATGCCTCCCGCGTACTTATCCCTTTCGATTATGGCGATCTTCCTAAGACCTTTATCATAGGCGGCGAGCGCAGCCGCAAGCCCCGCCGGGCCCGCGCCGATAACTATAAGTTCCCAGTTCATGCTCTGCCTCCCGACTTTGTCTCACTGAACAGAATAAAGCTGCCTTCGCCGTCCTTGAGCGCGTCAAGCGGAGAAATGCCCCTTTCGCGGCACAGTATCTCCAGTACGCGCGGCCCGCAGAACCCGCCCTGACAGCGGCCCATGCCCGTGCCTGCGCGGCGCTTGATGCCGTCGACGGATACGGGCGGAATGGGGGAGTGGCAGGCTTCCACGATCTCGCCTTCGGTAATGGTCTCGCAGCGGCAGATCACACGCCCGTACAGAGGATTTTCGGCGGTGATGCGCTGTTTCTCCTCAACAGACAGGTTCTTAAAGCGTATCTTCTTCCGGGTGGTGACGGGGGCGTCCTTTTTGACGAGCTCGAGCCCGTTTGCCTCGAGCAGCTCGGCTGCGTACTCGCCCGTAGCGGGCGCACAGGTGAGCCCGGGGCTTTTTATGCCCGCCAGGTCGAGGAATCCGGGCACCGGGAAACCGATGATAAAGTCTTTCCGGTCGGAATTGGCCCTCATGCCGGCGAAAGAGCGGATGGTGTCCCTGAAGTTGACGGAGGGCACGCTCTTCAGCGCGTGCTGCTTAACGAACGCGAGCCCGTCGGCGGTGGTGTTGACCCGGTGACCGTCCTTGCAGGCAACGGCGTTGGGACCTGCCAGCAGGTTGCCGTGTACCGTGGGGGAGACCAGCACGCCCTTGCCCGCGGGACCGGGGCACTGGAACAGTGTATGTTTGGCGCGGGAGCCTTCGCTCTTGTCCAAAAGGAAGTAATCGCCGCGGCTGGGAGTGATCGTAAACGCCTTCTCGGCTACCATTTCGTGCACGGCGGCGCTGTCCACGCCCGCGGCGTTGATCACATAGCGGGATTTGAACTGCTCGCTGCCGCAGGAAACGGTGAACCCGTCTTCCTGCTTTGAAATGGAGGTGACGGGATGGGACAAAAGGAATTTGACGCCGTTTAAGGCCGCGACTTCCGCCATGGCCAAAGCGTACTCCCAGGGATTGACTATGCCGGAAGTGGGCGCGTACAGCGCCGCCACCGCCTGGTCGGACACGTTGGGCTCCAATTCCTTAAGCCGGTATCTGTCGATCAGCTCAAGGCGTTTCACGCCGTTTTGAAGGCCGCGCTCGTACAGAACGCGCAGGGTCTTTACGTCGTTTTCGTCAAAGGCAAGCACCAGCGAACCGCAGTTTTTGTAGGGCACGTCCAGCTTTTCGCACAGTTCTGCCGCCATTTCGCAGCCTTTGACGTTCAGGCGCGCCATCAGCGTGCCGGGTTCGGGGTCATAACCCGCGTGGATTATGGCGGAGTTGGCCCGGGTGGCGCCCATGGCTATGTCGTTCTCCTTTTCAAGCACAAGCACGCTGAGCTTGTATTTGCTCAGCGCGAAGGCGGTGGCTGCGCCTGTGATGCCGCAGCCTACGATTATCACATCGTACATCAGTTTTCTCCAATATTAAAAGCGTTCAGCGTGTTCCGATAGCAGATCTCCGCCATCTCGTCCGCGCTTACGCCTTTTATTTCCGCAAGTTTTTCGCAAACGTACCCGACGAAAGCGGGTTCATTGCGCCTGCCTCTCAGGGGAACGGGCGCCATGTAGGGACAGTCTGTTTCTATGAGCAGCCTGTCGGTGGGGATGCCTTCCGCCGCACGGGTGAGTATAGGGGCGTTTTTGAAGGTGAGACTGCCCGAAAAGGATATGTACAGTCCCATGCGCACATACTCCAGCGCGCTTTCCAGGCTGCCGCCAAAACAGTGCATGACTCCTTTTACGCTTATCCCGCGCTTTATGCAGGAGGACAGGATATCGTAAGCGTCTCCGTGGGCCTCCCTGATGTGCATGATCACCGGCTTGTTCAGCCGATGAGCCAGCTCCAGCTGCTTTAAGAAGACTTCTTTCTGCGCGTCCCTGGGGGAAAAGTCGTAATGGTAGTCCAGTCCTATCTCTCCCAGCGCCGCCATTTTCGGGAGCCGCATGGCCGCTTCGATGCCGTCGGATATCTCCTGCGTCCATTTGTCCGCGTCGTGGGGATGCAGCCCGTAAGCGGTATAAAGGAAAGGGTATCTGCCGCTTAGGCGAGTGACCTCGTCGGGCTGGAGCGTGGCATCTCCCACGACCATTGCCTTTTCCACGCCGGCGTCAAGCATCCTTTGGACGACTTCGTCCCGGTCCGCGTCAAAGGCTTTGTCGTTTATGTGGCAGTGGGAGTCGAACAGGCGCATCAGTTGGCGTACCTCGGCCAGTATACGTCACGGGCGTTGGTGCCGCGCTTAACGCTGGAAGTCTCCACGTTGGCGGGGCGCTCGTAGTGATAGCAGAAGTAGTAGCCCGCGTCATACGCGCCCTGGGCCGTATTCTCTATCTGCAGCAGCGCCCTGTGGTATACGGGATAGCGCTCCTCCAGGTCATATTTCAAAAACTTCATCTGCCCTTCCAGGGAGTAGGGATCGTAGCCGTGATCCGCGCACCAGTCGGAAAGGATCTTGAAACGGCTCGTGCTCCACTGGCACAGACCCTGATAATTGCCGCCTTTTCCGGACTTGGGGTTGAAAGCGGATTCCTGCTTGATATTGGCCAGGATGCCGCACGCCACCGCTTCGTTATACGCGGTCTCGCTGGTCAGGTATCTGTATATCTTCTGCTCGTTGCTCAGATCGTTGTTTGTAAATATGGGGTCGGTGGAAGGCGGCACCGCAGTGGGCGTGGGGGTGGGAGCCTGTGTGGGAGTGGGAGTGGGCGACGGGACAGGCGTGGGGGTAGCCGTGTTGATCTTCCTTAGGTTCTTTATCTCCACATATCCGCTTCTGCCGTTTATCGTTATGTACGCCCAGGTACGGTTATATGCAGTAACGGAGACCTGTATGCCTTTGTTGAGATAGCCCAGATATGCCGCGCTCGTGCTGGGTCCGTCGTAAACCCTGAGCTTATTGACCACCACCGCGTCTATGGGAGCGCAGGGGTTCAGAACTCCCTCGGCGGGCGTGGGGGAAGGAGCAGCCGTGTCGGACAGCTTTTTCAGGTAGGCGTGGCGGGTGTAGCCGTAATGTCCGTTGAGCTCGATGTAAGCCCAGGTGGAATTGTAGGCGTACACGTTGACGACCTTGCCCGTGCCTATGGTGCCAAGCTTCGTGGAGGATGCGGACGCTTTTGCGTATACAGGCAGAGAATTGACCTTCGGGCTCGCCTTGAGGTTGCAGGTGGTGACGCTGCCGCTGAGTTCGAAGGTGAATTCGTTCTGGGTGGAGGGAGTGTTGGCGGAGCCCTGTCCGTTTACCGCGGAAAGGCTGGATTTTTTGATATAACCTGCCTTTGCGTCGCACACGATCATCACCCAGTCGCCGTTTACCATGAGGGCGGTGACGCGGGTGCCTTTTTCGAGCTGTATTTTGCCAGCAGAGGTGGAGGGCTTGGAATAGAAGTAGCTCAAGCGGTTGACTTCCGCTTCCACGTCAAGAGGTTTGCTCACGGAAGTCAGGTGCTTGATGTTCATGTAGCCTTGCTTCTGATTGTATTCCACCAGTGCCTTTGTGCTGTCGTACTCAAGCACTTTAACGACGTAATATTTATAAAGGTAGCCTTCGCGTTTAGAAATATCCTCTGTGCTGTAAAGGCCTGAGCGGGTGACTTTCACGTATGCGTACAGGTCGTTTTCGGGCGTCACAGCTCTGGCGACGCACACGGTCTGTGAGCACAATAAGATGACAAGTATTAAAGAAAGCGTTTTAAGAATGCGTTTCATGGCGCATACCTCCGCTATTATTTCAATTCTGTTACAAATTATATCAAATGTATTTCTATTTGTCAAGATTGGCGACACAGATAATGGGCGGTAAATTTATCGGTTGAATTTAGCGGGGAAATAGGGTAAAATCTTGGCACAAGAGTTACGAGGAGTGAGGAAAATGAAGCCACAGCCCAGGATATGCGACCTGATCCCCGCGGCGGTGTTCGAGGGATTTTTGCTGGTAAAGGACGCTCAGGAGCGTATAAACGTAAAAGGTGCGAAATACCTTGACATAAACCTGATCGACATAACCGGGGAAATAAACGCGAAGAAATGGGACAACGTGGACTTTGTGCCCCAGGCGGGGCAGGTCGTCAAGATACGGGGTCAGGTGGGCGAGTTCAACAACCGTATGCAGCTGCGCATCGACAGGATGCGGGAGAGCGTGCCGGAAGATGAAGTCGAGATGTCGCAGCTGATCCCCTGCGCGCCGCGCAAGCCCGAGGATATGATGGAGGACATCATCACCCGGGTGGAGGAAATGGAGAACGTCCAGTTAAAACAGCTGGTGAACCGCCTGCTGGACGAGGCGGGGGACGCCATCTTCTATATGCCGGCGGCCAAGAGCCTGCATCACGCGCAGCGCAGCGGTCTGCTCAACCACACCACAACCATGCTGAAGGGCGCGCGGGCCGTATGTGAGATCTATCAGTTCCTGGACAAGGACCTGCTGGCGGCGGGCGTAATAATCCACGATCTGTGCAAGATAGAGGAACTCAAAAGCGACGATATGGGGCTGGTGGGCGAATACACCACCGAAGGCAACCTGCTGGGCCACATAGTGATGGGTGTGAGCCGCTTGGACCGGATTGGCAGGGAGCTTGGCACCGACAGGGAACTGCTGGTAATGCTGGAGCACATGGTCCTGAGCCATCACGACCTGCCGGAATACGGTTCCCCCAAGCCTCCAATGTTCCCTGAAGCGGAGGCGCTGCATATACTGGACCTGCTGGACGCGCGCATGTTCGAAATGAACAGCGAATTGGAAAAGGTCAATCCCGGCGCGTTCACCGACCGCATCTGGTCGCTGGAGCGCAAGCTCTACCGCAGGCTGAACTCAGAAGAAAACGAGGAATAGGCAAAGCATAAATGAAAACGCTGGTCGTGGCGGAAAAGCCTTCCGTGGGACGGGACATCGCCCGGGTGCTCAAGGCGACTGCCCGGGGAGAAGGCTTTCTTTCCGGCGACAATTACATAGTCACATGGGCGGTGGGGCATCTGGTATCCCTGAAGGAACCGGACGAGCTGGATGAAAAATACTCCAAGTGGAACAGAAACGATCTGCCCATACTGCCCGCGGATATCCCGCTCAAAGTGCTGACGCCCACCAGGTCCCAGTTCAAAGTCGTCAAGCAGCTTATGAACGACAAAGACGTGGACAAGATCATCTGCGCCACGGACTCTGGACGGGAAGGCGAACTCATATTCAGGTATATCTACCAAATGGCGGGCTGCAAAAAGCCATTTGACAGACTGTGGATCAGTTCCATGACCGATGCTGCCATAAAAGCGGGCTTTGACAGCCTGAAACCGTCGAAGGATTACGACGGACTGTACGCCTCCGCCCGCTGCCGCTCCGAGGCGGACTGGCTGGTGGGCATGAACGCCACCCGCGCATTTACGTTAAGATATAACAGGCTTTTGTCGGTGGGGCGTGTGCAGACCCCCACGCTGGCGCTTATCGTCAAACGGGACGGTGAGATCGCCGCATTCGTGCCGGAGGAATACTACGAGCTTACGGCGGAATTCGAAGCGTGGAAAGGCGTCTGGTTCGACCCCGAGACCAAGTCCACCCATATAAAGGACAAGGCGGCGGCGGAAGAGATCGCAAAACGCGTAAAAGGCAAAACCGGCCGCGTAGCTGAAGTCAAGCGCGAGCAGAAGCGCGTGCCGCCCCAGAAACTCTACGATCTGACCACGCTGCAGAGGGAAGCCAACCGCAAATTCGGCTTTTCGGCGGACAAGACCCTCAAGATCGCCCAGAGCCTTTACGAGACGCACAAGCTGATAACCTATCCCAGGACCGACAGCCGCTACCTGCCGGACGACATGATACCCAAGGTCAAGCATACCCTGTCGCTGCTGCCCGAGCCTTACGACGCGCTGGTAAAGCAGGCCACGCTGGATTTTGCCCGGCGCATATACGACAACAGCAAGATCTCGGACCATCACGCCATAATCCCCACCGACAGGAAGGGCGACCTGTCCCGCCTGACCCAGGATGAAAGAAAGATATTCGACCTGGTGGCGAAACGGCTGATCTCCAACCACTACGGCGATTACGTATATGATGCCCTGAACATCGTGACCGCAGTTGGCGGCGACCAGTTCAAAACCGCTCTGAACGCGCTGGTCGATCCGGGCTGGAAAGCAGTCTACGCGGGGGACGACACCGAAAAGACGGATGCGCAGGCGGACCTGCCCGAAGTAAATGAAAACGACCTTACGAAGCTTCTGAAGACCTCGATCAAGCAGCAGAAGACCAAGCCTCCCGCTTTCTATACAGACGATACGCTGTTAAAAGCCATGGAGGATGCGGGTAAGACGATAGAGGACGAAGAGCTCCGGGAGAAAATGAAGGACGCAGGTCTGGGCACTCCCGCGACCCGCGCCGCAATAATCCAGAGGCTCATACAGGTGGGATATGCCAAACGGGAAAGGAAAAACATCATATCCACGGTCAAAGGCCAGAAACTGATTGAGGTGGTGCCCAAGGAGATATCCAGCGCCGTGACCACCGGCAAATGGGAGAGGGCACTGGCTAAAATGGCCAGGTTCACCGACGAAGCCGAGATATCCGAAAAGCAGGGAAAGTTCATGAACTCGATACGGGCTTACAGCACGTTCCTCACGGATTACGCGTTTAACGGAGCCCCGCATGCGAGTTTTCCGCAGGAAGAACGATATGCGAAAAGGAGGAACCCGAATGCCGCAAAACCTAAAAAGCACGATTGAACAGGCGGCGGACCGTATAAACAGCCTGCATATGACGGCTGTTAAGCCCGTCTGTCCCGTCAAAAAGCTGCCGGACAGGGAAAGAATAATAAACGTGACCGTGAGGCTCAGGAACCTGATGTTCCCGGGGTTCTACGACGCGCCAAGGCCCGAGGACAACCCGTTTTTCACGGCGGGAGAGCTGCTGGAGATAAGTCAGGCGCTGGAAGAGGAGTGCTGCCTCGCATACGAGCTTAAGAATTGCGACAGTGCCGAAGAAAACGCATCCAAAGCGGTCGAGGGCTTTATACAGGAACTGCCTGTGATACTCGAGACGCTCAACACCGACGTAGACGCCCTGTATAACGGAGATCCCGCCGCGGGCAGCCCCATGGACGTGATCATCGCCTACCCGGGGCTGTTCGCCATCTGCGTTTACCGTCTCGCCCACAGCCTGTACAGGCAGAACGTGCCCATGATCCCCCGGATCATGACCGAATACGCGCACGGGCTCACCGGCATAGACATAAATGCGGGCGCACAGATAGGCAGGAGCTTTTTTATAGACCACGGCACGGGCGTGGTCATAGGCGAGACGGCGGTGATCGGCAACGAAGTTAAACTGTACCAAGGCGTTACTCTCGGAGCTATGTCCACCCGCAAAGGGCAGCAGCTGGCAGGGCTCAAGCGCCATCCTACCATAGGCGACCGTGTGACCATATACTCAAACGCCACCATCCTCGGGGGAGGGACGGTCATAGGGGACGACTGCCTCATCGGAGCCAACGCTTTCGTGACCGAATCCGTGCCTGCGGGCACCAAGGTCA
This sequence comes from Clostridia bacterium, assembly GCA_017518705.1. Next base: position 28,371 of record JAFWUC010000047.1, on the reverse strand, counting down.
TGGGCCGCGGAAACGAGCTTGCCCGGAGAAAAGAGACCAGGTGCGACTGGGAAACCGACTGATTTTGGAACGGCGCGGGGCGCCAGAACCCTGCACGATGCGGGGCCGGGGGCCGGACGGCGGCTTTCCGGCACAAAAAAATCTGCACAAAAACCGCCCGAAAGCCCAAAAAACGGCACAAATCCCGTTGACAGGCACGTAACGTTATTGTAAAATAGTATATGAGGTAATAAATCTGCAAGGAGGAGACCATGAAAACGTACAGCTTTACCATGAACAGATCCAGGTGGATGAGCCTGCTCATCGCCATCCTGTGCATCTGCATGCTGATCATGCTGTTCAGCCCCTACTTCACCTACGGTAAGGATACCACCAAGCTGGTGCCCGAAAATGCCGTGGACAGCAAGGGCAAAGTGACCGCTCAGGGCGATCAGGACATCCTTTACGGACGCACCTGGGTGCTCAGCGGCAGCGACGAGACTCAGGACGGATACAGGAAGATAGTTGTCGGCACCGACGGCAAGAACACTTCCAAAGTGTATTCCACCAACATCCTGCGCGTCAACCAGCAGTACGCGTTCACCGCGTTTGAAGAGTGCCTTAAAAACTACAACGACATCGCGCAGAACGTGGAAGACTGCGAAGTACTGTATAAGAAGGCTCAGGATCAGTACAACGAAGCCAGCGCCTACATCAGCGGCGTTATAGAGAAAGTGACTGCAGCGAAGAACGGCGCCGATGCCGCCAAGCAGGAAGAGATCGACGGCGACCTCAAGAAGCTGAACACCGCGCTTTCCACCTGCGCCAGGCAGCTGGACACCGCCAAGGCTGCTTACGACACCGCCACCGAAAACCTGGGCAAGGCTGAAGCCGCCCTTAAGAACGCTTATGATGCCGCTTCCATAGCCTACAGCGAGGACGAGATCGACGTTCACCTGCCCTGGGTCAACGAGACCGTGGATGCGTACAACAAGGAGATCATGGAGGTCTATCCCGATGATTACGTGGAAGGCCTCGCGACCAGCAAGCTGGATGACTTCAAAACCTACGTAGCCGGAAAGTATCCCGAGACTGCCGCCAGGGTCTATGCTCTTAACAAGACCGACGACCTTAAGCAGCTGCTCGCCACCAGGTACGCTGACGACTATGCCAAGATCAAGGCCGACAATCCCGACAAAGACGATAAGGCCAACCTGACCACCCTCTACAAGCAGAAGGATGCCGAACTGGATGCCGAGACCAAGCAGGCGCTGTACACCGAAATGTACACCACCGGCAAAGCTCCCGAGAAGAGGATCTACACTGCTATCTACAACGAAGTGATGGGCGCCCTCAAACAGGACGAGAAACTTGAGCTCTACAAGGGCTTTGCCGAAGAGTTTTACTCTGAGCCTTCCGCCGAAGACATCGGTCTGGCTGTGACCGAAGCCAAGAACATCATCGCCACCCGCATGAGCGACGAAGATAGGGACGCGCCCATCATCGGCCGTCTGAATGAGATGAAGGTCCGCAGCAACGCTCTGGCCGCCGAAGCCAAGCAGGCGCTGAGCGACACCGCCGCGGCTATCAAGGCGGGCGACAAGAAGTCCACCACCGACAAGTCCGCGAAGGTCGCCGACAGTATCGCCAAGCAGGAAACTTCCGCCAAGGACATCGAGGCGAAGTACTTCCCCGCCAAGGAAGGCGAAGCCGAAGAAGCGAAAGAAGCTGAGGAGAAGGAATACACCTTCACTCCCATCAAGCGCTACGATGCCAAGAACGACGCCGACTTCCCGGTGCACATCGAGACCAAGGAGAAGGAGATCTCCGGCAGCTCCGACGCCGCGCTGCTGATGGAGACCAACGCCACCGTCAAGTACGCCAAGGGCAACTCTGACGCCATCGGCAAGGTGACCATCACCTACGCCAACGGCACCACCCAGAATACCACCTTCGGCTCCTCCGTTGAGTACGACGGCAAGAAGGAAGTCTCCATCATGGGCTTCGTCGGTTTCCCCGAGGACCTGAAGGACACCTTCGAGAGCGAGATCGCCTACAAGATCTTCGGCTACAACCGCAACACCGTGGTGCTGGTGCCGATCATCCTGCTGATCCTGCTGGTGCTGGGCGTAGTGTTCGCCTTCATTAAGAGGGACACCTTCGCTTCCGGCATTTGCCCCACCGCCGCCGGCTGCCTGGGCGTGATCACCTATCTGGTCAGCGAGTTCCTGAAGCTGGGCGATTATCACACCCTGCACATCATCGGCTTCGCGGTACTGTTCGTGGTAGGCGCTCTGCAGCTCTACTTCGGCATCCGCGAGAAGATCGAGAAAGCCAAGGAAGCCTAAGCTGTTTAAGCTAAAATAGTTAAGGCAAACGCATAGAGCGGGCCGGTCAGTTTGACCGGCCTGTCTTTGTTATATTGTGGAACAATACTCTTGAATAATGCGGCGTTGTAATGTATAATCTGTATATATCTATATATCGGAGGCAGTAAGGTGGACGAAAAGGATATACAGCTGGAGAAAACTCTTGAAAAGCTTCGTGAGATCACATCCCGGAATTTAAGGCGCGTGGCGGACGACATCTGGGGCACGGTAAAAAGCGCGGAAGAGCTGGCAAACAGGAAGCTCGCAGGCAAAAAGGATGAGACCGCAGACGACGAGCTCATAAACGCATTCACAAAACCGGCTCAGAACGGGGATATGCGGGATGATGTGCTGCAAAAGCAGCTCGAAGCCCTGGAAAAGCTGTCAAAGAACGAGATGAAAGCTTTCAGCGACAAGCTTTGGGATGAGTATCCGCCTCTGGATACCGAAAAGACGGCTCCCGTTCAAAGCCCCGAACCCGCGGCAAAGGCGGAGGAAGAAAACAAGGCGGAGGAAGAACCGCCCGAGAAACTGGAAGACATACTGAACGAGCTTCATTCATATATCGGTCTGGACGGCATAAAGACCGAGGTGGACAACCTGGTGAACATGGTGCGGGTGCACCAGATGCGCAAGGCCCACGACCTGCCCACGGTTGATATGTCCCTGCACATGGTGTTCAGCGGCAACCCCGGCACGGGCAAGACCATGATCGCCCGAGTCATGGCGCGGATATACAAGTGCCTGGGCATCCTTTCCAAAGGTCAGCTGGTCGAAGTCGACAGAAGCGGCCTGGTAGCCGGCTATGTGGGACAGACCGCGGGCAAGACCATGGAAGTGGTCAACAAAGCTCTGGGCGGCGTGCTGTTCATTGATGAAGCCTATGCGCTCACTTACCACAAGGAAGGCAATGATTTCGGGCAGGAAGCTGTGGACACGCTTTTGAAGGCGATGGAAGACCACAGGGACGATCTTATCGTGATAGTGGCGGGCTACGACGGGCTGATGGACGAGTTTATCACCTCCAACCCCGGACTTGAGAGCAGGTTCAACCGTTACCTCCACTTCGCAGATTATACCGCGGAGGAGATGATGGACATATTCAAGCTCCGCTGCAAGCAGGGCGGCTACAAACTGGATGAAGACGCGGAAGACGAGGTTAAGGACTTCATAAAAGCCCAGAACACCGATCCCATCACCTTCGGCAATGCCCGCGGCATCAGGAACCTGTTTGAGCAGGTGCTTATCGCCCAGTCCAACCGCATCATAAAGGAGACCGAGGCGGGCGTGGAAATGACCAAGGAAAAGCTCATGCAGCTTTCCGCCGAGGATATAACCGAAGCGGCGAAGTTCGCCGAAGCTACCCGCAGGAAGGATATGCGGGAAGACGACGAGCTCACGAAACTGCTCAAACAGCTAAAGCAGTCTACCGCTGCCGGGGAAAATACCGAAGAAGGCGAAGGAGAAAAGGCGGAATAAAATACCGGGCGGCGCAGTGCCGCCCGTTTGATTTTACACTGATAAACAAACCGGGCTGTGACGCCACAGAGGGAGTGATAGCATGCGCAGCGTACCGAAATGGGAGATATTCGAGGACAGCTTTATTGTCCGGAAGGAGTTTGGCAACCCGTTCACCGAAGTGGATGTCGAAGTCGAGTTCACCTGCGGGGACCTGAGCTATACCGTGGACGGCTTCTATGACGGCGGGTACACATGGCGCGTCAGGTTTTCTCCGCCCAAAGAAGGCGTGTGGCGATATGTGACGCGCTCCGACCTGGCGGAGCTAAACGGCAGGACCGGCGAGTTTATCTGCACGCAGGCCGTATCAAAAGGGCCCCTCACGCTGAACCCCCAGTTTCCCAACTGGTTTTTCAGAGCAGACGGCTCCGCGCAGCTGATAGTGAACGACGGCTGGTTCCCGCACACCGCCAACGGACACGAGCTGCCGTTTGAGGACCTGGAATTCCAGCAGCCTTCCCGGGAGGATTTTGACAGGTTCTTCGACATACTCGCCGACCACGGGGTGAACATGGTGGTGGGCATGAGCGAGTTGTACGCCCGGCAGAAGAGCATCACCGACACCAGCTTCGTGTGGCCGTGGAAGATAGTTGACGCGGAAAAGAACCTGATAGACAAGGAACGGTTCAACCTGGACTTTTACCGGAGGTGGGAGCAAAATCTTGCCCACGCCAAGCAGAGGGATCTGTTCTACGCGTTTGAGGTCCTGTACGACGATTCGCTGATCCGCCCCAGGGAATGGAACAACCACCCCTATAACGTAAAGAACGGCGGCTGGCTGGAAAGCGACGCGGGCGTGGACGTGGACGTGTGCTGGCGCAACCTGTTCGACGTGAACAATCCCCTGTCCCGCAAGTACATAGGCAGGTACATAAAGTATACCATGGCCCGCCTGGCGTGCTTCAGCAACGTTTTGTGGGAAGTGGGCGCAGAGAACGCAAACCTGGCCGTGCTGCCGGAAAGGATGCTTAAAGGCGCGCTTATGCCCGTTGAACCCGTGGCTGAGTGGTACAAGTATTGGGGACGCTATATCGCGCTCAAGGATCCCTACGGACGCCTGCGCACTTTCGGCGACACCACATACCATCCGCTTATGGTGCGCGAGCAGGGCAACGATTTCGTGCTCACGCAGGATCCCAGAAATTATCAGCGGGACGATGAGTATTATTACTATCTGGCGATGCGGGACTACGGCAAGCTTTACTGGCAGTTCAACCGCCCCATGGTGATAGGCGAAATGACCTCTTCCAACAACGGCAACTATGAGCGGGAAAGGCGCATGTACTGGATCGCCGCCGCCTCGGGTTACATAATGGGCCGGAGCGACAGGCATTTCGCTCCCATAACCGGAGACAAGCTGACGGAGGAGATCAAGTTTTCCCTGGGCGGCATACCGGTAATATACGATTATCTGAAAACACTCAGAAGCTTTATGGAAGCCGGGGTAAGCTTCTGGCGCATGGAACCCATGCACGAAAAGTGCGTGTGCGACAGGCTGTGCTGCTGCATGGGCGAAGAGGGGAAGGAGTATCTCATCTATCTGCCCTTTGGCGGCAGATTGGAGATCGAGGTGCCGGCTAGCCGCGTGCGCGTGCTGAACCCCGTGACGGGTGAGATAAACGAAAGCTGCTGCTCTGCGGGAAAGTTCACGCTTGAACAGAAGCCCGGAGAGGACGCGGTGATACACATAAAAGCCCTGCCGCCGCAGGCACATTAATAGCATAAGAAATCCCCCGGACCGCGCGGTCCGGGGGATCGTTATTATACTGCTTATTTTATTTGTGTGGTGCTGGTGTGCAGAGTAACGTCGTGGTAGCCGCCTTCTATTATGGAGGTGGGGGATACGAGGGTGAGCCGGGCGTTCTTGTGCAGTTCGGGAATGCTCTTGACGCCGCAGTTGCACATGGTGGACTTGACTTTGTACAGGCTCAATTCCACATTGTCCCTTAAGCTTCCGGCGTAAGTTACATAGCTGTCGACGCCTTCCTCGAAGCTCAGTTTGCCGGCACCGCCCAGATCGTACCTCTGCCAGTTGCGGGCACGGTTGGAGCCTTCGCCCCAGTATTCCTTCATGTAAGCGCCGTTTACCATGACCTTGGCTCCGGGGCTCTCGTCAAAGCGTGCGAAGTAACGGCCCAGCATGATGAAGTCAGCGCCCATGGCGAGGGCCAGAGTCATATGATGGTCGTAAACTATGCCGCCGTCGGAGCACAGGGGGATGTACACGCCGGTCTCCTTGTAATACTTGTCGCGCTCCGCCGCAACTTCGATGACCGATGTGGCCTGGCCGCGGCCTATGCCCTTGGTCTCGCGGGTGATGCATATGGAACCGCCGCCGATGCCGATCTTGATGAAGTCCGCGCCCGCATCGGCCAGGAAACGGAACGCGTCCGCGTCCACCACGTTGCCTGCGCCTACGATCACGCTGTCACCGTAATTCTCGCGTATCCATTTCAGGCACTCCGCCTGGTAGCAGCTGTAGCCTTCCGAGGAATCCATGCACAGCGCGTCGGCGCCGGCTTTGAGCAGGGCGGGCACTCTTTCTTTATAGTCACGGGTGTTGATGCCCGCACCTACGCGGAAACGTTTCTGCTCGTCGAGCAGCTCCAGGGGATTGTCTTTGTGGCTGTCGTAGTCCTTCCTGAATACGAAGTATTTGAGGCAGCCTTCATTGTCGACTATGGGCAGGGCGTTGATCTTGTGGTCCCAGATGATGTCGTTGGCTTCCTTGAGTGTCACGCTTTCGGGGGCGGTGACCAGCTTAGAGAAGGGAGTCATGAACGTGGAGACCTTTTCGTCTCCGCTCATGCGGCTGATGCGGTAGTCGCGGCTGGTGACGATGCCCATGAGTTTGCCGTGGGCGCTGCCGTCGTGGGTCACCGCTATGGTGGAGAAACCGTTTTTCTCCTTGAGGTTGATCACGTCCCTGAGCGTGCTGTCAGGAGTCAGGTTGCTGGCGGAGACCACGAAGCCCGCCTTGTAGCTTTTGACCTTGGCGACCATCTGCGCCTGGCTTTCGACGGACTGGGCTCCGTAAATAAACGAAATTCCGCCTTCTTTCGCAAGCGCTATGGCCAGACGGTCGTCCGAAACGCTCTGCATGATGGCGGAAACCAGGGGAATGTTCAGGGTCAGGCGGGATGAGTCCTTCCCCGGGCGGAATTTGGCCAGGGGCGTTGAAAGGGATACGTTCGCGGGCACACAGTCCGGCCCGGTGTACCCGGGAATCAGCAGGTACTCGTTAAAAGTGTGGCAGGGTTCGTTATAGAAGTAAGCCATCATTTCCCCTCCAAAACAGTTTTGGCAATTTTAGCAGACTAAGTATACAATGTCAAGAATGGCAAGGTTAATTATGGGGCAAAAGCGGTTTGACATTTATTAAAGAATGGTGTATTATTCAAGTCAGAATACAGTGCGCCGGAAAGGACAGTAAAAGATGCTTTACCCTAGATCCGGGGAAGACAGGCTGTCTGAACAGCTTTTTGAAAACCCTACCAGCGAGTACAGGGGCACGCCGTTCTGGGCCTGGAACGGACGGCTGAACGACGAGACTCTGTCCCGGCAGATACAAATGCTCAGGGAAATGGGAATGGGCGGTTTCCATATGCACGTGAGAACGGGCATGGACAGCCCGTACCTGGACGGGGAATTCATGGGCCATGTCAGGCACTGTGTGGAGGAAGCGCGGCAGAACAAGATGCTGGCGTGGCTTTACGATGAGGACAGGTGGCCTTCCGGTACTGCAGGCGGTAAAGTGACGGCCAAAGACCCCGCTTTCGCCATGCAGATGCTCGTTCTCACGGTCACGCCTTGCGCCGGGGACGACGGTTCCAAGACGCCCGGACCCGGGAATGGGCAAAGGTCCGCCCGGCAGGAAAATGGGATATTCCTGGCTGCGTACGATGTGAAGCTTAACGGGGACGGCAGGCTGGTCTCTTACCGCAGGATCGGGGAAAACGAGCCGGCGGAGGGCACCAAATGGTACGCGTACCAGGAACACGCCGCGGAGGACCCGTGGTTCAACGGCAGGCCTTACGCGGACACGCTGTCTACCGACGCGGTAAGGACATTTATAGATATCACGCACGAAGCGTATTACCGGGAATTAAAAAACGATTTTGGATCAACAGTGCCCTCGATATTCACGGACGAACCCAAAGCCGCGCGCAAACGGCCTCTGGCCTTTCCTGGCGACACCGAAAATGTGGTCTTTCCCTGGACCTGGGAGCTTCCGGATTTGTTTGAGAAAGAGTATTCAGAGGACATACTGGACAAGATACCCGAACTGGTCTGGGAAAACGCGGACGGCAGCTTGTCCCAATTCCGCTGGCGCTTCCACAACTATATAGCGGAACGGTTTGCCCGGAACTACTGCGGGCAGATAGGCTCCTGGTGTGACGCGAGGGGCATCAAGTTTACGGGCCACTGCGATCTGGAACCCACCCTCAGGGGACAGACCAACGCCATGGGCGACGCCATGCGCTGCTATCCCCATTTCGGCATACCCGGCATAGACATGCTGTGCGACTTCCACGAATATACCACCGCCAAGCAGACCCAGTCCATAGTGCGCCAATGCGGCAAGGAAGGCATGCTGAGCGAGCTTTACGGCGTGACCGGATGGGACTACGACTTCAGGGGCTACAAGCTTCAGGGGGACTGGCAGGCAGCCCTGGGTGTCACTGTGCGCGTGCCGCACCTGACCTGGATGACCATGAAGGGCGAAGCCAAGCGGGACTATCCCGCGTCCATAGGGTATCAGTCTCCCTGGTGGAAAGAATTTTCGATGGTGGAAGATCATTTCGCCCGGCTGAACACGGCGATGACCCGCGGCAAGGCTGTGGCTAAGGTCGCGGTCATACATCCCATAGAGAGTTACTGGCTGTACTGGGGCCCCATGGCGCAGACGGAAGCCGAGCGCAGCCGCATGGAGAGCCAGTTTAAGGAACTGACCGAGATGCTGCTGTTCGGGCTGATAGATTTCGATTTCATCTCCGAGGCGGTGCTGCCGGAGCAGTGCGAAAAGGGCGCTTGCCCGCTTCGCGTGGGGCAGATGAGCTACGACGCCGTGATCGCGCCTGGACTGACTACTCTAAGGTCTACCACCCTTGACAGGCTGGAAAGCTTTGTTGACGCAGGCGGCAGGCTGCTGTTCACGGGAGACGCACCGACGCACGTGGATGCGCTGCCTTCCGACCGTGCGAAAAAGCTGTTTATGCGGGGAGAAAGGCTGGATTTCAGCAAGACCGCAATACTGAGCGCGCTGGAAGACCTGCGCTTTATAGACATCCGCGACGACAAAGGAGTGCAGGCTGACACGCTTTTATACCAGCTGAGGCAGGACAAAGGCGGCATGTGGCTGTTTGTGGCCAACGGCAAAAACCCGCCTTCTCCGGACGTGGAGAACGATCAGAAACTGCGTTTTATTCTGAACGGAGAGTATAAGCTCACCCTGTACGACACCGTGAGCGGCGATATACGCCCGCTGGATGCCGCAGTCTCGGAAGGCAGGACGGTCTTCGAAAAAACGTGGCATCTGCACGACAGCCTGCTGCTGTGGCTCGAACCCGCACAGGAGCGGACCCGTGCTCCCGAATTCATAAACATCCCAAGCCGGGACAAACAGGCTGCGCTTATTATGGAGCCGGTCAGGTTCAGGCTCTCGGAACCCAACATGTGTCTGCTGGATATGGGCGAGTACGCACTGGACGGAGGCGAATGGCAGCCAAAGGAAGAGATACTGCGCATGGACAACGCCGCGCGCAGGGCGCTGGGCATTCCTCCCCGCAGGAAGGAAGTCATGCAGCCATACCTGATACCCGACGAGCCCAACGAGCATTTTATAGACGTGCGCTTCACGATCCCCAGCGAAGTGGAAGTTCCTTGTCCCTATCTGGCGCTGGAGGACCCGGAACTGGCCCGGATATGCCTGAACGGCGAAACCGTCGATACCGATGTCACGGGCTGGTTCGTGGACCGGGACATAAAGCGGATCGCCCTGCCGGGGCTCAAAAAGGGCGAAAACGTGCTGACCGTGCGCACGCCCATAGGCAAACGCACGAATCTGGAAGCATTCTACCTGCTGGGGGACTTCGGCGTGAGGGTTAACGGCACGGTCAAAACGCTGATACCTCTTCCCGAAAAACTGGGTTTCGGTTCGGTGGTCGAGCAGGGACTGCCGTTCTACACTGGAAACGTTGAATACATTATTCCCGTAAACGCCTGCGGCGACTTTGCCGTAAGGGTGCCCCACTGGCGGGGAGGGCTGGTCAAGGCGTTCGTGGACGGGAAGGACGCGGGCATGATAGCGTTTTCTCCCTACAGGCTCGAGATCAAAGGGCTTGAGCCGGGAAGGCACGAACTGGTGCTGAGGCTGTACGGCACCCGCATCAACAGTTTCGGGCAGCTGCACCACACCCAGGGCATATATTACTACCAGAGCCCCAATTCCTGGCGCAGCGAGGGGGATCTGTGGAAGTACGAGTACGAATTCAACCCGATGGGCATACTGAAGAGCCCGGAGCTTTCCGGCGCGGTGCCCGCAAAACAGTAAGACAAAGGACTTTCAGAGCGGACTGCTTAAAAACGGAGGCGGCACAATGAGCAGCAACATTATCGAGACCCTTAAAGGCGACCTTACGGATTACAGACCCATACCGTTCTGGAGCTGGAACGACAAGCTTGAGCCCAAGGAGCTGAGGCGCCAGATCAACCACATGAAGAGGGACGGCTTCGGCGGTTTCTTCATGCACGCCAGAGGCGGACTGATCACCGAGTACATGGGTGATGACTGGTTCAGGTGCATATCCGCCTGCGTGGACGAAAGCAAAAAGCGGGGCATGCGCGCTTGGGCGTATGACGAGAACGGCTGGCCCAGCGGCTTCGCGGGAATGAAACTGCTGGAAGACCCGGCAAACCACGCCCACTATCTTGAGGGCATACAGAGGGAGCGCTTCGATCCGGAGGCGCTGGGCTGCTACCGCGTTGAGGACGGTCAGCTGTATAAGCTGAGCGAGGACGACGGAAGCGGCTGCTTCTGCGTGTACGACAGGACGAACCCCACAGTTGTTGACGTGCTCAACTGGAAGATCGTACAGAAATTCATTATGGAGACCCACAGCAAGTACTATAAAATGCTGGGGGACGATTTTGGCAAGGCGCTGATAGGCTTTTTCACCGACGAGCCCCAGTACTTCAGGGGCGCCACCGCTTATACGCCCGTGATAGGAGCCAGATATCTAAGCCGCTATTCCGAGGACATCACTCTCAAACTCGGCGCCCTGTTCCTGGACTGCCGTGAGGCTCCAGCTTTCCGTTACCGTTACTGGCTGATGATGAACGAGCTGTTTACGGAGAGCTTTGCTGGGCAGGTTTACCGCTGGTGCGAGGAACACGGCTGCAAGCTTACCGGACACGCGGTGGAGGAACAGCATCTGGCGGGCCAGATGGAAGGCTGCGCGGGCGTGATGCCGTTTTACGAGTATGAGCATATCCCCGGAGTGGACTGGCTGGGCAGGGAGATCGGCAGCGAACTCACGCCGCGCCAGGTTTCATCCGTGGCGATGCAGCTGGGCAAAAAGCAGGTGCTCACGGAGAGCTTCGCCGCCTGTGGCTGGGATGTCACGCCCAGAGAATTGAAGCGCATACTGGAATGGCAGTTCGTCAACGGCGTGAACCTGGTGTGCCACCACCTGTATCCGTACTCCGTGAGCGGACAGAGAAAGCGGGATTATCCGGCGTTTTACTCTCCCGTGACCAGCTGGAACATGTATATGCGCCGCTTTAACGACTATTTCACGCGTCTGGGCTATCTGCTCAGCGAGAGCCGGGAAATGGCGGACACGCTGGTTATTCATCCCCTGCATGCGGGATATACGGTTTTCAAACGGACGGACAGGGACTCTACCCGCGCGCTGAACGCATCATTCACCGCACTTGTGGAGAAACTGGGCGCCCGGGGCGTGATCCACCACATAGGCGACGAGACGCTGATGAAAAAATACGGGCGCGTGGCGGGGAAAAAGCTGGTGATAGGCAAGTGCGCGTATTCGACCGTGGTGGTGCCCGAAATGCCGTCCATAGACGAAAGCACGCTGAAGCTGCTTAAAGACTTCGTTAAAAACGGCGGCAGGCTGTGCCTGGCGGGCGAAGCGCCGCGCCTGGTGAACGGCGAGGAAAAGCCGCTTGAACTGGCCGGGAATATTGGCATCGACGAGCTTGGCAACCCCGGATTTGAACTGACCGGCGAAAGCGAGTTCATCCGCCTGACGCTCAGAAGGGCGGAGTTTGGAGACTTCATATTCGCCGTGAACCTGTCTAAAGATAAGCCGCAGAGCAACACCCTGAGGATCCGCGCGCAGGGCGCCCGAAAACTGAACCTGGAGACGCTCCGGTTCGAAGACATCCACTTTGAACGGGGAGCAAACGGGATCGAGATACCCCTTGACCTGGAGGCGGGGGAGTCCACGCTTATGTTCCTTTCGGCGAGAGCCGTGAGCGTGGAAAAGGAACCTGAAAGTGAAGCCAGGACCTTGAGCGGACTTGGGGCGCTGATCACCCGGGCAGACAAAAACACGCTGCCCCTTGATATGGCGCGGCTTTCCTACGACGGCGAGAACTACACCGAAGAGCTCCCGGTCCTGGCCATAAACGACCGGCTGCTCCGGGAACAGACCAACCACACCATATACCTTAAGTACGCCTTTAACACCAACGCCCGGCCTTTCGACATCCGCCTTGAGGCGGAGACCGGGCCAAACACGCTTATCACCGTGAACGGGGTGGAGGTACAGGCGGACCGTGAAGGTGACTTCGGGACCGGCTTCGTGTCCTGCGACATAGCGGGGCTCATCAGGATAGGCGCAAACGAAATCGTGCTGCGCATGGATTATTACCAGAGCGAGCGCGTATACAAGGTGCACAACGGAGTGTACTTCCTGCACGACAACACCACGGAGAGTCTTGTGAACTGCCTGTGCTATGAGACCAATATAGAAAACGTATACCTGCGGGGCGACTTCTGCGTTGAAGCAGACACGCTCGCGCCCATTGAAAAGCGCTGCATCAGCGCTTCCGGCTTCACGGTCACGTTGCCCAGGCGCTATGTGAACCTGGCCGGCCTGGCATCCGACGGTTTCCCGTTCTTCGGCGGCACGCTGAAGTTCACGGTGGATATCGACGCGAGGGGCACGGAAAAACACCTTCGCCTGAACGGACGTTACCCCGCGGCAAGGGTGAGCCTGAACGGCGGGGGACTGAAAACGCTGCTGTTAAGCGACAAGGCCGGCACGGAATTCGAATTCAAACCCGGAAACAACGTCCTGGAGATCGAGCTGACGAGCTCGCTCAGGAACGTGTTCGGTCCTTTCCACCAGAAGGGAGATCCCGAGCCCAACTTCACAAGTCCCAACAGCTTCACCCACTACGGGAGCTGGCAGGACGGCAGATGGGAAGGATACAGGGACGAATACGCCATAAAGTACTTCGGCATCGACAGTATAGAGATCTGGTAAGGCAGGACGCAAAAAGCTCCGCGGAGATGTTTCCGCGGAGCTTTTTGCTGTGTTTCGTCAGTCTTCGTCCGGTATCTTTTTGCTCAGGGATTTGTTGGAATACGACCTGTCGTCCGAGACTTCCCGGATGATCTCGATGAAAGGCGGGAAAACTACGCTTTCACCTTCGCCCGAAAGTTCGACCTCCATCACGGCCTGCCTGCGCCAGAAGGGATATATATCGACTTCAAACACGTGCCCGTCAAACGGGACTGCCAGCCGCGTTTTGTAAATATCGTTCCGCTCGGGGTCGCGCCGCTTAAGCAGGGAGAGATACTCGGATCGGTCTATGACCTGTTCGTCTTCGTAGGCGCTTAAAAACGTGATACGCTGCTTTGTGGTATGGGTATATACGGTCTTGCTGCCGTACATACGCGCGCGCACCCGCTCGCTGCCGTTGTCGTTAAACAGATATGTCTGTCTGATGAGGGTGACGACGCATCCGTCCAGGCGGGCGAGCTGCCCGGCGTCGGGCATTTTGATCAGGAATTTGCGCTCAATCTCCGTATTCATCGTTTTCGGCTTCGGGAGCGTCTTCACTTGCCAGGCGCTCGTCTTCGTTTTCTTCGGTGATCTGGCTGATATAAGCCAAACGCGAGGCGATCTCCTTAAGGTTTTCACGCGAGACTACGGTGTTGGTGCCAAGGCACATTTTGCAGCGGGAACCGCATTGCGGGCACACGCAGCCCAGTTCGGTGCTTTCGGAATGGACCATGTAGGTCCCGCAGTTGGGACAGGCGCAGCGCATCGGATCACCTCTCTATGATTATCAGGTCTGCGTCGCCCTGAGCGTAGTAGTGGGTGGGGTACTGGCTCAGGTTGCCGTGCAGTTTGTCGGTGCCGTACTGCTGCACGTAGGCGCTTATAAGGTTCTGGGTCTGGGTGGCGGAGTAAGCGGCGATCTCGCGCACGCTGACCTTGCCGTCGCCGTTGGAATCCGCCGCCAGGGAACAGGCCACGTCGGCGATCATATCCCAGCCCAGGCCTCTTGTGAAGGCTTTGGAGAAGAAATCGTAGCTGACGCTTTCGTTTGCCACGTTGTAGTAAGTGGACAGCGTATCGGTGGCGGAGGTTATTATGCTCAGCCTGCCTGCGCCGTTTTTGCCGTTGTAGCTGCCGCCGTTGGCCATTATGGCGCTGAGCCTGGGGGATAGGTAGATCCTTCCGGAGTGGCAGGTGCACATCACCAGCACCACGTGGCCGCTGATCTGGCTGACGCCGCTTATCAGCGTGTCGCCGGTCATCCTGTCGCCGGTGCCCGAGAAGGAGAAATTGTACCCGCCGTTTGCGGCGCTGTAAGTGCCGTGGCTGAGTATGTAGATGAAGGTCACGTCGTCGGGCTGCGCCGCATTCGCAAGGGCGCTCACGGCGGAACGGAAACTCGCAATGCTGGGACTGGAGCCCATGTATGTCACGGAGTATGCCGCGCCGTCCACGTGGGAATGGTTAAGCGCGTCCACTACGCCGCGGGTGCCGTTTTTGCTGAAAGGCAGATAGCCGTTCTGCTTTGAATTGGTCCACTGGCCCATTACCAACGCGCGGTACTGCGCGGAGCCGCTGCGCTGTACGGTCACGTGGAGCGTCTTGCTGGTCAAGTAGCTGCCCCTGCCTACGGTCACGGTGATGTCCGCTTCTCCCGCCATCTGCCCAGTCACTTCGCCGGAAGCGTTCACTTTCGCGACGCTTTCGTCGGAAGACGAGAACACGGCGGAAGAGTAGGAAGCGTTAAGCGGATACACGGTATAAACGATGGTGCGGTGTTCGCCGGAGTGTATGGTCAAGCTGTCCTCGGCCAGCGCCAGTTCCCTTACGGCGATCTCCTCGACGACGACTGTCTGCGTAAGCGTAAGCCCGCTGCCGTCATTGGCGACGCCGGTTATGAGCGCTTCGCCCTCCGCCACGAACGACACGATGCCCGAAGCGCTGACCGCGGCGACCGACGTGTCGGAACTGCTCCAGTCGAAAGCGTCGGGGGAGGCGGTGGAAGGCGTGTATGTGTAGTTTATTGGGGCGCTGAAGCCGGCTGTGCCATAAAGCACGTCCTGTTCGAGCTGCGCGCTTTCCATGGGCGGGGCGGTGACGGTAAGAGGTATCTGGGCCGAAACATTCCCGTTCGAGACGTACACGGCGCAGCTGCCCGCCTTGAGCGCCGAAAGCGTGAAACCGTCGAACGAAGCCACGGTCTCGTCGGAAGTGTACATGTATATGCCGCTCGTGTCCGCTCCGGCGGGGGAGAAGGTATAGTCCATTGGCAGGCTGTCGCCGGCGGTCATATCAAGCGCCGTTTCCAGGAACCCGAGCTGTTTGATAATGAGAGGGTTGACCTGCACGCTGACGCTTGCGATGACGCCGCTGGAGGACACGGCGCACACGGTGGCGAGGCCGGGCGCTTTTGCGATCACGGTGGCTTCGCAGTTATTGCCGATCACGCTGATGTCGGCGATGTCCGGATCGAGCGAATACCAGTACGCCTGGCGGTATTTGGCCGTGACGCCGCTGTTGGCGGAAGGAGTGAATTTGAACGTGTCTCCCACGGTCAGGGTGGCGTAGGTGGGGGATACGGCCATGGTCCTTATGACGTTGCCGTCGCTAACCACGTATACGGGCAGCACCAGGCTGACGCCGTCCAGCTCCACGGTTATCAGCGCGCTGCCGTTTTCTGCCGCCGAGATCAGACCGCTTGCGCTCACGCTAACTGTCTGCTCGTCCGAAGAAGTGTAGACAGCGCCGGCGGTGCGCACGGAGGAAGGCGAATAATACACCAGGCTCGCTAGGTCGGCGGTCATGCCCTTGTTAAGGTACAGAGCGGGCACGCAGCTGTGCACGGCGGCGGCGGTCTCATATACCTGCACGCTTTGGGAAGCGGTGACGCCGTTTGAGGTGCGGGCGGTGATGACGGCACTGCCCGGCTTATGCGCGTAAAGATTGTGGCCTACGGCGCTTATGACGGAAGGATCGCTGCTTGAGAAAGTGATCTGCGCCGTCACTCCGTCGGGCAGGATCTGGGGAGCAAGCTCCGTCTGCGCGCCCGCGTACATGTAAGCGGGTGCGTTGATCGCTATGCCGGCGGCGCCCTGGGAGACCACAAGATCGATCTCGCCCAACACCGAATCGTCCTCTTTTGACACGGCGCTTATCGTGACGCCGCCTGCGCTGACGCCCCTGACGTAACCGGCCTGGTCCACCGTGGCGACGGCGCTGTCGGAAGACAGCCAGGTGACGCCCACGTTGTCGGCGTTTTCTGGATATACGGTGTAGTACAGCCTGAGGGTCTCGCCGGTCACAAGCCCGCGGGTCGGGGCACTCAGGGTTATGCCTTCAGCTTTCTGCAGGACCCTGACACTGAGCGTCGCTTGGGCATCGAACGTACTTAGGATGATCTCGCAGGTCCCGCCGCACACGGCAGAAACGAGCCCCTGCTCATCCACCGTGGCTACGCTTTCGTCGCTGCTTGAATAAGTTATGATGTCGTAAGCGCCGGCAGGGGAGACCTGAGGCAGAAGCTGCAGGGTCTCGCCCGCGTACAGGCTCGCTTCGTACGCGTCAAGCAATATTTCCTGCGCGGGAACAACGACGTTCACGGTGAAATCCGTGTATACTTCGCCTTCGTCCTGAAGGGCGGACGCGGTCACCGTATAGGTGCCGAGGCTCACGGCTTCCACCGAAAGGCCGTTTATGATGAGGCCTTCGTCCGGGCAGGAGAGGGTAACTTCCCTTAATTCGGTATCGTCAACGGGGCTGAACACGTCGCCCACCGCCACTGTCCATTCGTCGCTGATAAGCGCTATCGAGGGATAAACGGTAGTCAGGCCGTCGAATGCGCGGGTATCGGAGGCAAAACGGTTCTGAACGCTCAGAAGGTATTCCAGGCTGCCGCTGAAGGGCAGAGTGACCTCGAACTCGCCGCTGTCGCTTTCAAGGGCGGACACGGGCTCGCCGTCAATGACGACACCAAGGGAATAGCTAACGGGAAGGAGGCTTTCGCAGGAGGCGCTCACGGTAAACGGGCGGCAGGGAGAGACCACGGCGGGGGCAGTCAAAGTCAGCTCAGTCACGTCCACGGGGCAGAAGGTCAGGCCTTCGCCCAGGGCGAACGTTTCGGCATACGAGCCGGAAAAGCCCCATACCACGCTGCTGCCCAGCGCGCCGGGACCTATATAGCTGACACCCGACGGCACAAACACACCGTCCGGGAAATCCACACCGCCGAATGCGTCTTCTTCGATGCGCACAAGACCCTGAGGAAGCGAAAACACTTCCCCGAAAGCCGCGCCTGACAGCATTAGCGCCAGTGCCATCGCAAGACACAGGATTCTCTTGAATGAGCGCATACCTACCTCCACATTAATCCAACATTATTATACCATAGCAATGTGCGGAAAATCAAGAATTACACGTCGAAAAAGTCGTTTTTTATCACATTTTTAGTTGTGTAAAGCGGCTTTCGTGTGGTATAATGCTGAAAACTTCGGTTTGGGAGCGTACGTATGAGGGCACTTGTGCTGGGCGTGGCGTTTACGGACATCAAAGGCTTCCCCTTCGGGATATACGATCCCGTAGGCACGAACAAGGGCGAAGTCAAGCTGACTCACGGCGGTGTGGCGAGGAACGTTGCAGAGGACCTGGCGCGGCTGGGCGCCAAAGTGGTGTTCCCTCTGCCGGTGGACGATACTCCCCTGGGACGCGACATGAAGACCAGGCTTGAAGAAGCGGGAGTGGATATGTCCGAGGCGATTAGCGTGGCAGACGGCGGCGCGGGCATGTGGCTGGCTGTGTTCAACGAAAGAGGCGACCTGGCGGGTTCCATAAGCAAAATGCCGGACGTGACCCCGATATACGATAAACTCATAAAAGACGGCGACAGGCTGTTTGAAAACTGCGACGCCGCGGTCGCGGAATTCGATACCAGCTGCGAGATCGCGGAAAGGGCCGTGCTCCTGGCGGAAAAGTATCATAAGGACCTGTACTGCATAGTGGGAAACATGAGCGTGATGCTGGCAAGAAAAGAACTGCTCGCCAAAACGCGCTGCGTGATAATGAACGAGATAGAGGCCGGCAAACTGTACGGCACCGATATTAAATCGCTTTCTCCCGCGGATACCCAGACTTTCGTGTGGGCGGCGGGGCAGAGCCTCGGCCTCAGGGCGATAATCGTTACGATGGGTGCGAACGGTTCGGTGTACGCGGATTTCGAGACGGGGGAAAGCGGCATAGCACCGCCCGCACAGTGCGAAGTGGTGGATACGACCGGAGCAGGGGACGCCTTTTTCTCGGCTGCGGTCATGGCGCTGAGCAGGGGAGCGGACCTGCGCGGGGCATGCCATCTGGGAGCGCAGGTCGCCGCAAAGGTGATCTCCACCAGCGAAAGCGCGTGCCCGGAGGGGTGCGACAAGCTGTTTGACGACTGAGACAGCAACCTGAGTGTTATAAATTAACGATAAGGCGGTTGACAAGCCGCCTTTTATTATGTAAAATGACAAACTGCCTATTGATGTGCTTGCGCGAAGACATTTCGGCTCGCTTCGCGTGATACATAAAACGCCGGAATAAACATCACACCGGCGGCGGCCCTTGTATGGCCGGGAACTCAATCAAGAAAGGAAGTAAAACCCATGCTCAGAACTTATCAGCCCAAGAAACGTCAGCGCAACAAGGTGCACGGCTTCCGCGCCCGCATGAAGTCCAAGGCCGGCAGGAACGTGCTTAACCGCCGCCGTGAGCGCGGCCGCAAGCGCCTCACCGTGTGATAAGCGCGCATCCATACAGCTTCTGCAGAAAAAAGTATTCCCTGGGCAAAAACCGCAACTATCAGCACGTGTACAAAAAGGGTAAAAGCTACCCTTCAAGGGACATTGTGCTGATATACCTGCAGTCGAAAGACCTGAAGGTCGGCTTTTCCATAAGCTCCAAGGTGGGCGACGCCGTCACCCGCAACCGGCTGAAGCGGTATTTCAAGGAGGACTTCAGAAGGCTGAAGCCCGACGTGACCCCGGGAAGGTATATATTCGTAGCCAGGACATCCGCTGCCCAGAAGCGGCATCCGGAGCTTTCCTGCGAAATGACCAAGCTGCTTTCCAAAGCGAAGCTGTACAAGAAAGAACCCCGCAATGACGCTTAAGCAGGTTCCAAAGCTAACCGCTTTGGGACTGATACGTTTTTACAAGGGCGCCATAAGCCCGCATCTGCCGGCTGCGTGCCGGTATGTGCCGACCTGCTCGGAGTACGCCGCAAAAGCCATAGAGCTTTACGGCGCCGCCAAGGGCGGGGCAATGGGCTTAAGGCGCATTCTCAGGTGCAATCCTTTCCACAAGGGAGGGTATGACCCTGTGCCTTTGCCTTATCCCCAAGGAGAAGATAAATGACCAATCTTTTCATCACAATACTCAACTGGGTGCAGAGCTTCGTGGGCAGCTACGGCTGGAGCGTTATAGTATTCACGCTCCTTATCAAGCTGGTGCTGCTGCCTCTGGACGTCAAGAGCCGCCGCTCCATGAAGGCCATGAGCGCTCTGAATCCCAAGCTTGAGGAGCTGAAAAAGCGTTACGCCAACGATCAGCAGAAGCTCAACATGAAGACTCAGGAGCTTTACAAGAAAAGCGGAGTCAACCCGTTGAGCGGCTGCCTGCCCATGCTCATACAGCTGCCCATACTTTACATCATGTTCGCCGCCATGCGCCGCGTAGCCGCGCAGCTGCAGGTGGACATCATGTACGCCTGGCTCAAGGATGCCGGAGTGTGGAAGGACGGGGCGTTTGACCTGGAAGCCCTTGAAACGGTGGTCGCGTCCATCAAGGACGGCACCGTGGATTTCGGCAACACCCAGGGCTGGCTGTGGATCAAGAGCGTGTTCCAGCCGGACAACTTCGGCAGGACCGTCATCCCCACGCTTTCGGAGTTCACCACCACATGGAACCAGTATAAAGGCAGTCTGAACCTGGACGCCGACAAGCTGCTGTTCCTTCAGAGCTACCTTAACCTGACAGATATAGAAGGCGTCGTACAGAACACCGTAGCCGCGCAGATAGACAACGCGATCGCGGCGTCCGTGGGCTACCAGAAGGCGTCGGTCATAGGGCTGTTCAGCTTATCCATCCCGTCTTCGTGGGGCAGGTATGTCAACGGATACTGTGTGCTGCCCATACTGGCGTGCGTGACCCAGATACTTTCTACCAAGTTCACTCCCGGCCAAGGCGACAACCAGAGCCAGAACCAGAACAGCACGGGCAAGTTTATGAAGTGGATCTTCCCCATCATGTCCCTGTGGATCTGCTGGAGCAGCACCGCTTCCTTCGCCATTTACTGGGTGTTCGTGAACGTGTGGGGCATCGTATCCGGCTTCGCCATCAGCTACTACATCGACCATTCCTCGCCTAAGGGCAAGCTGTCCGCGGGCGACAAGCAGACAAAGGAGATTTTACAGCCTTGAAAACCATAGAATCCAGCGGCAAAACCGTTGAAGAGGCCTTAAGCGCCGGGCTTAAACAGCTGGGGCTGGACTTGAGCCAGGTAACGCATGAGGTCATAGACAGGGGCAGCCCCGGACTGTTCGGCATGTTCGGACGCCTCGCGAAGGTAAAGATCAGCGTCAAGGAAGACGAGACTGCGGAAGACGATTTCGTGGTGGATATGCCGGTGATCAGCCTGGAACCCGATAAGAAGGCGCAGCCGGAGAAGAAGGCCCAGACCGAGAAGAAGGCTCAGACCGAAAAGAAAGCCCAGACCGAGAAGAAGGCTCAGGCCGAAAAGAAGGCTCAGCCCGGCAAAGCGGCGGAGAAATCCGACGAAGGCGAGGAAGCCAAACCTACTCCACAGAAGGCCAAATCCAAGTCCCGCAAGGAAAAGAAACCCAAGGCCGAGACCAAGCCCGCAGCGGATTCCGAAGCGGCGATAATGGACGACGAAGCCCCCGTAGCGCTCACTCCTGCCCGGGAATTCCCGGAACTTGACCTGGACAAACTGGGCGAGAACGGCAAAAAGGCGTACGAATTCGTCTCCCAGCTCACCAAGCTCATGGGCGTACAGGTGGATATCCGCATAATCGAGGAAGAAAACCAGGTGTTCGTGGATATCAACGGCGACACTCTGGGAGTGATGATCGGGCGCAGGGGCGAGACCCTGGACGCGGCCCAGTATCTCACCAGCCTCTATGTGAACCGTGACAAAAACGAGTACACCCGCGTGACTCTGGACGTGGAACACTACCGCGCCAAGAGGGAAGAGACGCTGGTCAAGCTCGCCAACCGCATGGCGAATCGCGCCAGGAAGTCCGGCAGGCGAGTGGTGCTCGAGCCCATGAATCCTTACGAGAGGCGCGTGCTTCACAGCGCGCTGCAGCAGAACCCCTACGTGACCACCCATTCCGAGGGCGAAGACCCTTACAGGCGGGTCATAATCACGCTCAAGTAAGCGTTATACAGCGAAAAGGCGACGGGAAAACCGCCGCCTTTTCCTTTATTTTGCCGGCAATGACCGATGGCGCACGGACCGGAGGTAGCGGGGAAAACGGCGGCACTCAAAATGTTACAATTGTATTAAATCAGTGTACATACGGAAAAAGCCCTTATAATAGGGTAGATAATATGATATAATAAATGCAGTATACGGATAAGTGGAGGGGTTTCGCGTGAAAAAGATCTGGCTGATTATAATTGCCGTACTTCTGGTGCTGTCCATAGCCGGCAACGCCGTGCTGTTCAGTCAGTACAAAAAGAAGGACGCCGCGCTGAAGGATACCGAGAGCAAGCTTTCTTCGACCGAGGAACAGCTTTCGTCCGCTGAGGAAAAGGTAACCGAGCAGGCGGGAGAGATCGACCAGCTGAACAGCGACGTCAGCCGGAAGGCCGATGAGATAGTGGACCTGAACTCACAGCTGACGAACGCCAACGGGCAGATAGAGTCCCTGGGCGCCGAGCTTTCGCAGGCCAATGCGCAGGCCGCTCTTGACGCGGAGACGATCGAAACGCTCACCGCCGAATCCGCTCAGAAGTCTGCCGAGATCACGGATCTTGCCGCAGAGACCGCAGAGAAATCCTCACAGATCGCCACTTTGACCGCCGAATCCGAAGTAAAGACCAATGAGATCGCAGCCTTGACCGCCGAATCCGATGAAAAATCCGCGCAGATCGCAGCGCTGACTGCCGAATCTGCCGAGAAACAGGAACAGATCGATTCCCTGACCGTCTCCATAGCCGACAAGGAGACTGAGATCGCAGTGCTGGCAGCCCAGAACACCGAGAACGCTGCCGAGATAGAGAAACTTAACGGCGAGATAGAGACCCAGAAGACCGAGATCGAGCAGCTGAACCGGACGATAGAGGAAAACGCCGGCCTGATCGAACAGCTCAGCGCGACCATAACCGCCAACGACGAGAAGATCAGCAAGCTGGAAGGCGAGATCACCGAAAACGCCCTGCGCATAGAGACGCTGGAGGGCGAAAAAGAGGAGCTGGCGCAGAAACTGCTCAGCACCGAGTCAGCTCTTACTGAAGCAAATCAGTCCGTGAGCGAACTGGGCGAAAAGGTGACTGCGCTGGAAACGGAGCAGCAGGAAAAGACCGCCGCTTACGAGACGCTTGAGACCGAGTATAACGAGCTGTGCGAGAAATACGATACCCTTAAGGCTGAAGCTGACGAAAAGAGCCGCCTGTACGACGAACTGGTGAACGAGAACTTCTCCGCCCAGGAACAGCTGGAACTGGCCGCCGCGCAGGTGACCACCCTTGAGGGAGAGAAGACCGAATACGTGCAGCAGATCGCGGGGCTCACTACCCAGGTGGAAGAGCTCACCAAGACGCTGAAATCCAAGGAGACCGAGTATCTGTCCTACGGCGAAAAGACCGCCGAGATAGGCACCAAGGTGGACGCGCTGTCCGGCACGGTAGAAGATGCCGCCGAAGGTCTGGGCGGCAGCCTTGACGACGCGGATGCCATAGTCGCTCTGCTGGGCGACGGTGACGAGGCGGGGCAGGCGTTCAAGCAGACCGTAGCGGATGCGAGGGCCTATATCGACGGAATCGAGACTGCCCCTGCCGTGGAAGAGGATAAGACCCTGCTGGAGCAGGTGACCGAGTTAAATGGCAAGGCGGAAGCTTTTGAGGGGACCATAAGCGAGATAAAGGGGTTCAACGCCCGGTTGCAGGAGAACCTGGCCGCCCTGAACACCGAGAATGAAGAAGTCGCCAAGCTGTCCGGCGAACTGGCGGAGAACCTGAACCGGGAAGCTTCCAAACTGGACGAGGGTCTCAAAGCCGTGGAGAGCGCCAAGACGGAGATCGCTCCCATTTCCCAGGTCGTGAGCCAGTATGACGAGGAGATCTCCGGCCTCAAGTCCAAGGTCACTCAGCTGGAAGGCGAACTTGCCGAGGCGAATACTTCCCTTGACGAGATCAACGCTTCCCTCGCCGAAAAGCAGAC
Source organism: Clostridia bacterium (assembly GCA_017518705.1). The sequence continues at coordinate 4,541 of JAFWUC010000047.1, read as the reverse complement.
GCTGGTAGAGAACCTGAGCGGAGATATCGAAAGCAAGAACAAGGAACTGGAAGACGCGAAGACAGAGCTGGACAATGCAAACGAAGCACTGACCGAGACCAAGGCGCAGCTTGAAGTTGCCGCGGGTGAACTGGCGGACATGAAAGACACGCTGGCAAGCACCGAGACGGAACTGGAGAACACCAAAGAGACGCTGGCGCAGAGAGATCAGGTGCTGGCGGACACGCTGGAAGAGCTTACCGGAGTCAAGGAGACACTGGCTGAAACCATAACCGAACTCGACACTGCAAATCAGAAGCTTTCCGATACCGCTGATGAGCTTGGCGTCATAAAGCAGACCCTGACGGATACCGAAGAAGAACTCGGAACGACAAAGCAGACGCTTGCCGACACCGCTGCGGAACTCGATACGACCAAACAGACACTGTCTGATACCGCAGCGGAACTCGATACGACCAAGCAGACCCTGACGGATACCGAGGAAGAACTCGGAACGACCAAACAGACGCTTGCCGACACCGCAGCGGAACTTGATACCACGAAGCAGACGCTGACCGAAACCGTTACCGAGCTTGATACGACGAAGCAGACGCTTGCCGAGGCTCAGGAAGAGTTAAAGGCCACGCAGGATACTCTGGCCGACGCCCAGAACGAACTTGCTTCCACCTGTGAGACGCTGGCGGATACTCAGCAGCAGCTGGCCGAAGCAAACGAGGAGATCGACACGCTGACCATCAGCCCCGACAGCCCCGATTACAAGAACGTATACAAGCAGGGCAAACTGGACGGCGACGGATTGCTTACCGACATCACCCGTACCAAAGTGCAGGTCAACTTCCGCAATACCGGGATGTACGTGTACAAGGTGAAGTTCGAGATACTTAATTCGGACGAGGAGGTTATCTTCAGCCAGATGGTGCTGAGGGGGAGCGAGCTCAAGATCGTCACCGTCTCCGAACCCGTTGTTCCGGGAGCGAAGTACTGGATCCGCAAGACTTACTTTGACGGCAACGGAAACGAAGTTTCTACGCTTATGCTTCAGGTCACAATGACCATAGGATTATAAATTTCAGGAGGGCAATATGGACTTTAACAGGATTTTGGGAATGATCTTTAACACGAAGGACGAAACCAAAGAGTTCGATCCTGACGACATGCAGAAGGGCAAGCTCTGGGCCATGCTGAGCTATGTATGGTTCCTGTGCCTGGTCCCGATGTTCGTGTCCGACAGCAAGTTCGCGGGCTATCACGCCAGGCAGGGCGTGGTGCTGGCGGTGTGCGAGACGGTGCTGCTGCTGGTGCTCAAGGTGCTGTGCAGGATACCCGTGCTGGGCATCATCTTCTGGATCGTAAGAGTGGTCGCGTGGATCGCCGCCATCGGCATGAGCCTGCTGGGCATCTACAACGCGTACTCCTTCAAGGCGAAGCAGCTGCCGTTCATCGGCGGCTATGCGCCCAAGAACTGATACAAAGCAGTTTATGACCTGTAAAAGATGCGGCGGTTTTATTGACACCGCTGTCAAAAATGCCGACGGCTCCGTGACCTGCCCCGAGTGCGGCACGGTATATCGCCGTCACCCCGCCGGGCAGACAGCGCCAAGGGCTGTAAACAGCCCGAAGACACCCGCGGCCGCCCCGTCCGTCGACCTGGAGAAGGTCAAAGCCGCATCCCGCGAGGGTTTTGAAAAAGCCAAAGCCGCTTCGCGCGAGGGGCTTGCCAGAGCCAAGACCTTCTACGATCAGTTCATGGACGTCAAGGTGGGCAAATATCCCGCCTGGGCCATCGTGCTGTCGGCCATAGTGATCCTTGGGATCCTGCTGTCGGTTTTCCCTGGCGGCTCTTCCGACCCTTACGAACCGGTATACAAGCTCGAGAAGGCGTTCAACGCCCAGTCCGCAAAGCAGCTGTGGGAGATCATAGACCCGGACCTGCGCAAGCAGACCAGTTACGCCGAGTTTAAGAGTATAGCTGATGTCACGCTGGCATACATGAGCGGCTCGAAGATCGAGATGACCCCGCTGTCTTTCCGGCAAGGCAGGAACAGGAATGACGGGGAGGTCACATACAGTATGACTGCCACGATCCTTGGCTATCCTCAGTCTCAGACCGGCACTTTGCAGGTCAGGAGAGTCGGGGGGACCTGGTATCTGAGTGATCTGAATCTATTTTAAACATTTCCGAAATAAAGCGGCGGAGGCATGACCTCCGCAGCTTTTGTGTATGATATTTCAGCGTGATCGGCGCAGCTCGCGAAGCTGCTCTGCCAGACGTGCGTATTCTTCATTAAGCTTGTCCGGCCTGTCGCCTTTACGCGGATTTGAAAGACGGGACGCTATCTCGGCCAGGCGGAGCTCCAGCAGGGTGATGTCTGTGGGATCGGTCTGCGCCTGCCGCGCGGCATGCTGTTCGTACTGGTCAATGTTGCCTTCAAAACTCACTACGTGCTGATCTCGGATAAACAGTACGCGTTTTGCGAGATCATTGACAAAACGCCTGTCGTGGCTCACCAGCAGCACAGTGCCGGGATAGGATCTGAGCAGTTCTTCAAGCGCGTCCAGCGTGAACACGTCCAGGTAGTTGGTGGGCTCGTCCAGCAGCAACAGGTTGTACGTGCCCATCAGCAGTGCACACATGGCGACCTTGGCCTTTTCGCCCCCGCTCATCACTGACAGTGGCTTGAATACGGCGTCTCCGCGTATGCCGAGCCTCGCAAAAGCCGTCCTAACTACGGATCTGTCCTGGACGGATGAGCGCATGACGTTATCGAACGCCGAAAGGGAGGGGATGAGCCCTTCCTGCCAGTCCTGGGTGAACATGCCTATCCTGACCTGGGGATGCACTTTCAGACTGCCCGAGGCTGTTGCTTCCTTAGGCAGCGTATCTGTTATGGCACGGATGAGCGTGGTCTTGCCGCTGGCGTTGTCCCCCAAAAGCGCGTTTATACAGCCAGTCTCCACGACAAAGTCGGAAGGCAGGATAAGCTGCTTTCCGGGCACGCTCAGGGTGAATTCCCTCGCCTGGATGGCAAAGCGGGAATTGAGAGGTTGGATCCTGCCCGCGTCCATTTTTATGTTCGGGTCTTCACGGGGAGCGGTCTTTTCCTCCAACCGCCGGGCACGTTCAAGCATCAGGCCGGATTTGTGGCTCAGGTTCAGCCGGGCGTCGGTAGCTTCCCGCTTGTGAAGACGCGCTTCGGAATTGCCCATCCGGGATGGAGCTTTTTTGACCTGGGACGACTTTTCCCTGTATGCCTGTGCCGCTGCCAGAAGCCGTGCCTTTTCCTTTTTATACTGTGTGTATTCGAAGGCGGCGAACTCCCTCTGCCGCTGTCTTTCCAGCAGGAAATCGTCATAATTGCCCGGAAACTCGGTTATGCGGCCGTCTTCCAGCAGCCATATCTTGTTTACGGCGGAAGACAAAAGCTGCCTGTCGTGGCTCACAAGTATCAGCGCTCCGCCGTATGCGAACAGCTTTTCCAACAGCGTTTGTCGGTGAGCAAGGTCCAGATTGGCGGACGGCTCGTCGCACAGAAACAGACCGGAGGCTGCGCCAAGGGCTTCGTTCAAACGGGCAAAAGTCTTTTCCCCGCCGCTGGAATGGTTCGCCTGCTTTTCCGTCTGATGCACGTAAGCGCAGGGCACGCCAAGGTTAACAGACCCGCTGTCGGGTTCGATCTCGCCGGCTATCAGGTTCAGCAGCGTGGTCTTGCCGGCACCGTTCTCTCCCACGAGAGCGATCTTCTCATTATCGTATACGGACAGGGATGCGATATCAAGGACATCCCTGCTGGCGAATGAAAGCCGTATATCTTTAAGATTCAAAACTATTTTAGCCAAAATAAAACGCTCCTTCAGCGCGCAAAGGAACGCAAAACACGATTGCCGACATGGGGCAGCAGGTCTTGCGGCTTCACGGCGCGTCAAATCGACCCCTTAACGGGGGTTATTTACGCCATGTTCAGCCGCTGATCTTCATGCTCCGGACATAACCGCCTTTCCAAGTATGCCTTTATTTTACCCTGCGCCGGGCGGGATGTCAATATGCCGGGCAAACAAACTTAACCCATTCGTTACCACAGGCGAAAAATAGTGTGATATAATAATCACGAAGGCTGCGCGGGCGGTTTGTTTTCCGCGCTCAAGCAAGAAGGAGGATATCCATGCAGTATACACGCGAAGTGGAAGAAATGGTATGCGTGGCAAAGGGACCCAACCACGGCCCCGCCCCGATCCCCGAGGAGGGCAAGTGGGTACAGGCTAAGGAGATCAAGGACATTTCCGGCTATACTCACGGTATCGGCTGGTGCGCGCCTCAGCAGGGCGCCTGCAAGCTGAGCCTGAACGTGAAAAACGGCGTCATCGAAGAGGCGCTGGTCGAGACCATCGGCTGCTCCGGAATGACTCATTCCGCCGCCATGGCCAGCGAGATCCTGCCCGGCAAGACCATACTTGAGGCGCTGAACACCGACTTGGTTTGCGACGCCATCAATACCGCCATGCGGGAACTGTTCCTGCAGATCGTTTACGGCCGTACCCAGAGC
>JAFWUC010000005.1 GCA_017518705.1 Clostridia bacterium | reverse complement strand
GATGTCTTATACCACATTCTTCCCCATGTTCCTGTAGGTTGTCCATCGTACTGTGAATGTAGTGTCCATACGCCTGCTGTTACATCAGTGTTCTGAGCTGCTGGAATCCAGCCTTCAGGGTTACGCCGCCGATTATGGTGATGGCGTCAGACTCCGCCATGGCAGTAGCCACAGCCAGAGTGCCCTTGGCGAAATCGGGATTCTCGAACACGCCCATGGGGCCGTTCCACACGATGGTCTTGGCGCTCTTGATGGCTTCGGAGAACAGTTTGATGGATTCGGGACCGATGTCCAGGCCCTGCCAGCCGTCCGGTACCTGGCCGGCCTTGCAGGTCTTGATCTCGGTGTAGCCCTCGAACGCGTCGGCGATCAGGGTGTCCACGGGCAGAAGCAGCTTGACGCCCTTCTCCTCAGCCTTCTTCATGAAGCCCAGCACCTGCTCGAGCCTCTCGTCGTCTACCAGGCTGTCGCCGATCTTGCCGCCCTGCGCCTTCATGAAGGTGTAGGCCATGCCGCCGCCGATGATCAGGGTGTCTACCTTCTCCAGCAGGTTGCCGATGACGCCCAGCTTGTCCTTGACTTTGGCGCCGCCCAGGATGGCCAGGAAGGGACGGGCAGGATTCTCGACCGCGTTGCCCAGGAAGTCCAGCTCCTTGCCGATAAGGAAGCCGGCCACTGCGGGCAGGTAAGCGGCTACGCCTGCGGTGGAAGCGTGAGCGCGGTGTACGGTGCCGAACGCGTCGGACACGTAGATCTCGGCCAGGGAAGCGAGCTTCTTGGCGAACTCGGGATCATTGGCCTCTTCTTCGGCGTGGAAGCGCAGGTTCTCAAGCAGGATAGCCTTGCCGCAGGGCAGTTCCTTGGCCATCTTCTCGACTTCTTCGCCTACGCAGTCGGGAGCCAGCTTGACTTCGAAGCCCAGCTTCTCGGTGAGCGCCGCGGCTACGGGAGCCAGGGAGTACTTGGCGTTCACGACGCCCTTGGGCTTGCCCAGGTGGGAGCACAGGATCACGGCAGCGCCGTTGTCCAGCAGGTACTTGATGGTGGGCAGCGCCGCGTCGATGCGGGTGTAGTCGGTGATGTTCTTGTCAGCGTCCAGCGGTACGTTGAAGTCGCAGCGGACAAGGATCTTCTTGCCCTTTACGTCGATGTCCTTCACGGTGAGCTTGTTCATGATGTTTCTCCTTTTATAATGATTTTGAAAGGGAACGCTGTGTTACAGGGCCTTCTCGGCGCGGATCAGCTCCATGATGCGGGTCGCGGCGCCTTCGTCTGTCACCAGGCAGGCGTGATGGTGATGCCGGGTGACTGCCAGGATCGCTTCCGCCTTGCGGCTGCCCGCGGCTACGGCGATCACGGTGGGGATGCGGTTAAAGCTGTCTTCGGGCAGGCCCAGTCCCGAAGCGGAGGCCAGCAGATGACCGTTTATGTCCAGACAGTGGCCCAGCACTTCCGCTACCGCGCCTTTTTTGACCAGCTCGTCTATGGAGCTTTCGCTCATAAGGCGGTTCCTGGCCATCTCGTCCGCCCGGGCGATGCCGTACAGGAGCACGTCGGCGCGCTGGATCTCCTCCAGCGGCTCTCTTATTTCATCCAGTTTGATAAGCTCTTTTAACGCGCTCTGGGGCAGGTTGTCGGGCAGGTACAAAGGGCGGTGCTTGCCGCCCAGGCGCAGGGCGATCATCTCCGCCAGGTTGGAGGCCTGTGTCTCCTGCGTGCGGCCGAGACCGCCCCTTGCGGGCAGCACGGTCACGTTTATGTCGGAGCCCCGGGGGATGTGGGTGGCCACCGCGTGCACGCTGGTGCCGCCGTTGACCGCCAGTATCATGCCGGAAGACAGGGTCTTTCTGAGACGCTCGCCCGCCACGCGGCCCACTTCGTCCAGCACGTCGGGATTCAGGTCCGCGTCACCGGGCACTATGCGCACTCTGCCCACGTTGAGCAGGCGCATAAGCTGCACTTCCAGGCTGGCTAGTCCCGTGCGGCTGCGCACGAGTTCACGCACGAAATCCAGTATCTCGTACGCCCGCTTGGTCAGGAACATGCCGGCAGCGGACACGTCAATAAGCCCGTCGGCGCGCAGGGTGTCGGTGAGCATCCTGGCTTCCCTTTCGGGCATACCCATGCGCTGGGCGAGGGCTCTGCGGCCCACGGGTCCCAGTATGCTTATGCGTTCCAGCACCATCGCCCGGGAGGCGAGCGCCTCCATAAGGTCGGGCGCCAGTTTCTGTATCAGCGTAAGCGTCGTTTCGTCCACTGAAAGGCTCCTGTCGGCGGGACGTTTTAAGTCCCGCAAGGTGAAATCTGACCTACCTCAAGTATACAACAAAAGGAAGGGCGTTTCAAATGATATTTGTGTTAAATTGGGCCAAAAATGGGGTAAAACATGTAAATATGTGCGGATTTCAACGAATTTCGGGATAAAACTCCGATTGGCTTCCAAGGTTGACCCTGCGGCGGCGGGCGCGGTATAATGGACGGCGGACACGCTGCATGCGGCGGCGCTTCGGCAATCGTCATTGCAGGGAAACGGACGGAGGTCTGACGGACAGATGACTGACACGGATATAGTGAGGATCGCGCTTGAATAGTCCGCCCGCGACATCGGCTGCTCGGCGGAGGACTTTCTTAAAACGGAGAACGTGATAGTGCCTCTGCGCGTGGGCGAGGGAGCCAGGAAATACTATGAACCGCCCATCGCAGCGGACCTGGTCTCATACGGCAGCAATGTGGTGGCTGCGGTCACCGGCAGTGTCAGCGAAACGGTGACGGAATACGTGAACAGGTTCGGGTTCTATCACCTGTTCGAGACTCCGAACCTGAACTGGCTGAGTGACAGGCTGTCGGAGGCGGGATACCGGGTGTGCTTTATGGCGGAATACTTCCTGCCGGACCTGCGCCGCCTTAGGGAACGGTCCTGCGGGTATGAAACAAGGCTGCTCGAGCCAAAGGACTTCGCAGGATTGTACCTGCCCCGGTGGAGCAATGCCCTGTGCGAGGCGCGCAGGGAACTGGATGTGCTGCGCGCAAGCGCTTTTGACAAAGGAAAGCTTGCGGGCTTGGCGGGCTGCTCTGCGGACTGCGGCACCATGTGGCAGATAGGAGTGGACGTGCTGCCGGAATACCGCCAAAGGGGCATAGCTTCCGCGCTGGTCAGCCGTCTGGCCGCAGAAACGATAAAGCGGGGCAAGGTGCCTTTTTACTGCGCAGCCTGGTCAAACATCCGCTCGGCGAGAACGGCGATAAGCAGTGGCTTTTATCCCGCCTGGGCTGAAATGACCATCAAGCCCAAAGCGGCGGCGGACAGGTACAACGAACAGGCTCTGTTTCGCGGGAACGATTGACCGGGAGGCGGCGCCTGCGTTATAATATTGCGCGGAACGATACTCTGGAGGGATGATATAAATGAGAATGGGCGTAAAAGGCGACACCGTGCGGCTGGGCATAATCGGCTTCGGCGGCAGGGGCATGGGGCAGACGGAGACGCTGCTGCAGATGGAAGACGTGCAGGTAACGGCGGTGTGCGACGTGTACGAGGACCGGGTGCTCAGGGCGCAGGAACTGGTCAAAAAGTACCGCGGCACGGCACCTGCGGGATACAGCGACTGGCACGACGCCATAGACGACAAAAACGTGGACGCAGTGTGCGTGTTCTCCAGCTGGGAGACCCACATCCCCATGTGCATTTACGCGATGAAGGCGGGTAAGCGGGTAGCCAGCGAAGTGGGCGGCGCTACCAGCCTGGACGAATGCTGGGAACTGGTCAAGACCAGCGAAGCCACGGGCGTTCAGTGCATGCTGCTGGAGAACTGCTGCTACGGCAAGGAAGAACTGACCGTGCTCAATATGGTGCGCAAGGGCTTTTTCGGCACGCTCACCCACTGCGAGGGCGGCTATCTGCACGACTTGAGGGACGAAGTGGGCAACGGCGACATCAACCGCCACTACCGTCAGAGGCATTTCCTGCACAGGAACGGGGAGCTCTATCCCACCCACGAGCTGGGGCCCATCGCCAACTATTTGGACCTGAACCGGGGCAACCGCATGACCATGCTGGTGTCCATGGCCAGCAAGGCCGCGGGCCTTCACGAGTGGCTGAAGGAACACCGCCCGGACACGGACTTGAGCCGCGCTCAGGTGAACGAAGGCGACATAGTGACTACCCTGATCAAGTGCGCCAACGGCGAGACGATCACCCTCAAGCACGACTGCACGCTGCCCAGGCCTTATTCCCGCGGCGGCCTCGTGCAGGGCACGAAGGGCCTGTGGATGGAGGACAACCGTTCCATTTATGTGGAGGGCATAAGCCCGGGCGACAACGGCCACTGGACCCACCGCTGGGAAAAAGACGAAAGATACATGGAAGAATACAAGCATCCCCTGTGGCAGGAATACGAAAAGTTCGGCCTGAGGGGCGGCCACGGCGGCATGGACTATCTGGTGCTGAAGTCGTTCATAGAGAGCATACAGGACGACACGGTGCCGCCCATCGACGTGTATGACATGGCCGCATGGATGTCCATAACCGCCCTGAGCGAGGAGAGCATCGCGATGGGCAGCCTGCCCGTGCCCATACCGGACTTCACTTCCGGCAAGTGGCTGGACAGGAAAAACACGTTCTGCCTGTAAGGCGGGTACGGCTGCGGATAAGAGCATATGTTCGACACTTTATACAAAGAATCCCTGTCCCGGGCGGCGCACAGGGTCTGGATACTTTCGGACCTGCAGCAGAGCCTGCCCGAAAACACCCGCCGCTGCCTGAACGCGGGCATAACGGACTTTGAGGAGCTGGGCCGCCCCGCGGAGCAGATCTGGTATCTGGGGGACGCGGTGGAGGGAGCGGACGCGGAAAGGCTCATAGCCATGTGCCGCCTGCAGGAGGACGCATTTGCGTCCCTTGACATCCCGCTGTTCTACGCCACCGGCAATCACGATTACGACTATTGCCGCCACCACAAAGACGAGCCCGCATGGATGCCGTTTTACCAAATGGTGAAGGACCATCCTGGCTGGCACACTGCGGCGGACTGCGAAGACTTTTACTTTCGCGGGCAGATAGGGGAATACCCCGTGTATTTCCTGTGCGACCACATCGCGAAAGACAACGGCTGGAGCGTGACCCACTCTCACGTGCGCTGGGGCGAGGAATGTTATCCATACACGGACGAACACGCACAGGCGCTCAGGCGGAAGATGGCGGCGGAGACGCAGCCCATGATCACCTGCGGGCATTACGGCTTTTCGGGCTGCAACCGGGACCATGACCTGATGGACAGACTGCTGCCCCTGCCCCCGAATGAGCGCATCCACTTTTACGGACATTCCCATATCGGCGACTGGCGCTGGGGCAAAAAGGATACCTGGCGGCGCATCTGCTGGGTGGACTGGCACGACGTGCCCCAGATCGACGTGTCAAGTTTCGAGAACATAAGGGGCGAACACTGCAGAAGCGTGCTTCTGCACATATACGCAGACGGCAACATGGGCGTGTTCTTCAGGGGCCACGACCGCCATATATTTACCGAGGCATACTTCCCGGCGCCGGACAACGGACCCGCGGGCTGGGACGACAAACGCCTTGAGTTCGGCGTTCCCAAACCGTGACGGGAAACGCGAAGGGGCAATTCCTGCCAGATGGCACAGAGATGACAAGCCCCAATATTTCAGCCACAGAAATAAGGATGATCTTAAAGCGATAAATCTCGGGATTTGTGAAGGTGAACTACTGTGGAGATTGAAGTTATATGCTTTAGAGAGTGTGATATAGATACCGTATTTGAAATACAACGGACAGCATATAAGCCATTGTATGAAAAGTACCATGATGACAGTTCAAATCCGTATATG